>JAUHZL010000218.1 GCA_030425945.1 Alphaproteobacteria bacterium
TCTCGCGCAGGCGGCGCACCTTCTCGACCTGGCTGGCGATGAACTTCTGCCCGCCGAAGCCGGGGTTGACGGTCATCACGCAGATCAGGTCGACCATGTCGAGCAGGTAGGCCACGTCCTCGATCCCGGTGCCGGGGTTCAGCGCCAGCCCCGCCTTGCAGCCCGCGCCCCGGATCGCCTGCAGGGTCCGGTGAATGTGCGGCCCGGCCTCCAGATGCGCCGAGATCACGTCCGCCCCGGCCTTGGCGAAGGCCTCGATGTAGGGATCGACCGGCGCGATCATCAGGTGGACGTCCATGACGCCCCCGATATGCGGCCGGATCGCGGCGCAGGTTGCGGGGCCGAAGGTGATGTTCGGCACGAAATGCCCGTCCATCACGTCGACATGGACCCAGTCCGCGCCCTCCGCCTCGATCGCGCGGCACTCCGCGCCGAAGTTGGCGAAGTCGGCGGCGAGGATCGACGGCGCGATCTTGATGCGGCGCGAGAAGCCGAGGTCGGTCATGGCGGGTCCTCCGGTCAGGGTCGCCCCGCCATAGCGCCGTTGCGCGCCGGGGCCAAGCCCGCCGCCGCGCGCGGACCCCGGCCCCCGGCGCAGATAATCCTTGATCGGCAGGCCAAGACCTGCCCCCATCGGGGCGGGCCCGCTCCCGGCTTGCGCGCCCGGTCCCGGCATGGGATAATTTTGACCAACCGGTAAAATAACGACGGAAGAGCCACGCCCGTGTCCCAGCCGACAACCCAGACCTCCGCGCTCTCGGTCGCGCACCCGCACCTGCCGCAGACCACCGAGCCGCGCCCGTCGGTGCAGCCGCTCGACCTCGACTGGGCGCTCGACGTGGCGATCAATACCTCGGCCGTCGAACGCCGCTGCGCCACCCTGCCGGGCCGCCGCTCGGTCAAGAAGGACTACCAGGCGGCATGGCTGCTGAAGGCGATCACCCTGATCGACCTGACCACGCTGGCGGGCGACGACACCGCCGGGCGGGTCCGCCGCCTCTGCGCCAAGGCGCGCCAGCCGGTGCGCCCCGACCTGCTCGACCGGCTCGGAATGCCGGGCGTCACGGTCGGCGCGGTCTGCGTCTACCACGACATGGTGGAAACCGCCGTGGCGGCGCTCGCGGGGTCCGGCATCCCGGTCGCGGCGGTTTCGACCGGCTTTCCAGCCGGTCTGTCGCCTCTCGACACCCGGATCGAGGAAATCCGCCGCTCGGTCGCCGCCGGGGCCGCCGAGATCGACATCGTGATCTCGCGCCGCCACGTGCTGACCGGCAACTGGCAGGCGCTCTACGACGAGATGGTCGCCTTCCGGGAGGCCTGCGGCGACGCCCACGTCAAGGCGATCCTCGCCACCGGCGAACTGGGCACCCTGCGCAACGTCGCCCGTGCCAGCCGGATCTGCATGCTGGCCGGGGCCGACTTCATCAAGACCTCGACCGGCAAGGAGGGCGTCAACGCGACCCTGCCCGTCAGCCTGACGATGATCCGCGCGATCCGCGACTACCACGCCCGCACCGGCTACCGGATCGGCTACAAGCCCGCGGGCGGCATCTCCAAGGCGAAGGACGCGCTGACCTACCTCGCCCTGCTGCGCGAGGAACTCGGGCGGCGCTGGCTGGAGCCGGACCTGTTCCGCTTCGGGGCCTCGTCGCTGCTGGGCGACATCGAGCGGCAACTCGAACACCACGTCACCGGCGCCTATTCCACCGGGTTCCGGCACGCGATGGCGTGAGGCGAAGGACCGATCCATGACCATCCGCGATATCTTCGACACCCTCGACTACGGCCCCTCGCCCGAGTCCGAGACCGAGGCCAAGGCCTTTCTCGACGCCCATGACCGGCGCTTCGGGCATTTCCTGAACGGCAGCTTCACCGCCCCCGGCGACCAGATGTTCGCCACCGCCGCGCCCGCGCGCGGGCAGCACCTGGCCGATGTCACGCTGGGCAGCACCGCCGACGTGGACGCCGCCGTCGCCGCCGCGCGGCGCGCCTTTCCGAAATGGTCGAAGCTGCCCGGCCACCAGCGCGCGCGGCACCTCTATGCGCTGGCGCGGCTGTTGCAGAAGCACGCGCGGCTTTTCGCGGTGCTCGAAAGCCTCGACAACGGCAAGCCAATGCGCGAGAGCCGCGACAACGACATCCCGCTGGCCCAGCGGCACTTCTACTTCCACGCCGGTCTTGCCCAGCTGATGGGGTCCGAGATGCCCGACCGCGCGCCGCTGGGCGTCTGCGGCCAGATCATCCCGTGGAACTTCCCGCTGCTGATGCTGGCGTGGAAGATCGCGCCCGCGCTCGCCGCCGGGAACACGGTGGTGCTGAAACCGGCGGAATACACCCCGCTGACCGCGCTGCTCTTCGGCCAGATCTGCCGCGAGGCCGGGCTGCCCAAGGGCGTCGTCAACATCATCACCGGCGACGGCAGCACCGGCGCGGCCCTCGCCGCGCATCCGGACGTGGACAAGGTCGCCTTCACCGGCTCGACCGAGGTCGGCCGCCGCATCCGCGAGGCGACCGCCGGGCAGGGCAAGGCGCTGACGCTCGAGCTGGGCGGCAAGTCGCCCTACATCGTGTTCGAGGACGCCGATCTCGACAGCGCGGTCGAGGGCCTCGTCGATGCGATCTGGTTCAACCAGGGCCAGGTCTGCTGCGCGGGCTCGCGCCTCCTGGTGCAGGAAGGCATCGCCGACGATTTCCACGCCCGGCTCAAGACCCGGATGGCCAAGCTGCGCGCGGGCGACAGCCTCGACAAGTCGATCGACATCGGCGCGGTGGTCGATCCGGTGCAACTGAAGACCATCGCCGACATGGTCGCCGCCAACACCGAGGGCGAGACGCACCATGCCCCCATCGCCCTGCCGCAGACCGGCTGCTTCTACCCGCCGACGCTGATCACCGGCCTCGCGCCCAGCGCGCGGCTGATGCAGGAGGAAATCTTCGGCCCGGTCCTCGTCTCGACCACCTTCCGCACGCCGGACGAGGCGGTGCAACTGGCCAACAACACGCGCTACGGCCTCGCGGCAACCGTGTGGTCGGAGTCGATCAACCTCGCCCTCGACATCGCGCCGAAGCTGAAGGCGGGCGTCGTCTGGGTGAACGCGACCAACCTCTTCGACGCGGCGGCGGGCTTCGGCGGCGTGCGCGAGAGCGGCTTCGGGCGCGAGGGCGGCTGGGAGGGCCTGCTGGCCTACACCCGTCCCGTGACCGCGACGAAACCGCTGAAACCCGTCGCGGCCTACCCGGCCCCCGCCGACCCGGCCCCGGCCGATCCCGTAGACCGGACCGCCAAGCTCTATGTCGGCGGCAAGCAGGCGCGGCCGGACGGCGGCTATTCCGCCCCGGTCTGGGGTCCGCGCGGCGCGCTGCTGGGCCATGTCTCGCTCGGGAACCGCAAGGACATCCGCAACGCGGTCGAGGCCGCCGCCAAGGCCCAGCCCGGCTGGGCCAAGGCCCCGGCGCACCTGCGCGCGCAGATCCTCTACTACATGGCCGAGAACCTGTCGGCGCGCAGCCGCGACTTCACCGACCGCCTGCGCGCCCTGACCGGCACCTCCGCCGCCAGCGCCGAGGCCGAGGTCGAGGCGTCCATCGCCCGCCTCTTCACCTATGCCGCCTGGGTCGACAAGCTGGACGGCGCGGCCAAGGGCGTGCCCCTGCGCGGGCTGGCGCTGGCGCTGCACGAGCCCGTCGGCCTGATCGGCGCGCTCTGCCCGGACGAGGCGCCGCTGCTGGGCCTCGTGTCGGTGATTGCCCCCGCCATGGCGATGGGCAACGCCATCGTCGCGGTCCCCAGCCAGCCCTTCCCGCTGGCCGCCACCGACTTCATCCAGGTGCTGGACACCTCGGACGTACCCGGCGGGGTGGTGAACCTCGTCACCGGGTCGCACGCCGACCTCGCGCCCACGCTGGCCGCGCACCTGGAACTGGACAGCGTCTGGTCCTTCTCGTCCTCCGACCTGTCGCGCGGGATCGAGGCGGCCGCCAGCGGCAACCTGAAACGCACCTGGGTCAACCACGGGCGCACCCGTGACTGGACCTCGCCCGCCGGAGAAGGCCGCGCCTTCCTCGAGGCGGCGACCGCGATCAAGACCGTCTGGGTGCCCTATGGCGAATAGGCTCGCGGCCCTCGTCCTGCTCCTTGCCGCGCTCGCGGGTCCCGCGCGCGCCGAGTGGAACGACGCCGAGCGCAAGTTCGTCATCCAGACCCTGAACCAGCTTCAGAAGCTGTCTTTCAAGCACCACCGGGAATACTGCGGCTTCCTCGGGGTCACCGCGCACGGCAAGTTCGCCACCGGCGGGCTCAGCCAGGGCACGCTCGACAGCTGCTTCCCGATCCAGCCCGATTACCTGACGGTCACCGCCTCGTTCCACACCCACGGCGGGTTCGATTCGACCCACTGGTCCGAGGTCCCGAGCCTGCAGGACGTCGACAGCGACGCGGCGGGCGGCACGAACGGCTGGGTTGCCACCCCGGGCGGGCGGCTCTGGTTCATCAACGGCACCACCCGCACGCTGACCCTGGTCTGCGGGCCGGGCTGCATGATCAGCGACCCGAACTACGTGCCGAACGTGCCCGGCCCGGTCGGCACCGCCTATACCTACGACGAGTTGCAGCGCCTCTTCCGCGACTGACCCCAGCAAAAAGGCTTGCCAGACCGCGGACTTCCGGGCCCCATGCGGAGAGTGTGCTCCCGAGGAGGTCTTCGCCCATGTTCCCGTCCCGCCTTGCCCTTGCGGCGCTGATCTGCCTCGCACCGGTTGCGGCCTCCGCGCAGGCCGCCGCCGAGCGCGCCTTCGTCACGGCGCTGCTGAACCAGCTTCAGGACCGCTCCTTCGCCGAGAACCGCGAGTACTGCGGCTACATCGGCCTCGACGGCAACGGGCGCCTGACCTCCGGCCCGGTGGCGCGCGGCCAGATGGACAGCTGCGAGCCGCAGTGGCCCGACAACCTCGACGTGATCGCCTCGTTCCACACCCATGCCGGGTTCGATCTCGAGGCCTACTCGGAAACCCCCTCCTCGACCGACATGGAGGGCGACGAGGCCGACGGCGTCGATGGCTGGGTCGCCACCCCCGGCGGGCGGCTCTGGTACATCGATTCGACCGACATGGTGACCTCGCAGATCTGCGGGATCGGCTGCCTGAAGCGCGACCCGAAGTTCCGCCCCGGCGTCCACGGCGAGATCCGCCAGTCCTACACCTACAACGAGCTGCTGCGCCTCGAAGGCAACTGAGCGCGGCTCACTTCCGCCCGGTGCGGCGCCCGATCCAGGCCCAGAACCGCTCCTTCAGCGAGTCGGCCTGCCGGTCGGCGTGATCGATGGCGATCGTGATGTCGTCCACGATCGGCTCGATCCGGCGTTCCTTGAACCGGTCCCACAGCCGCCAGAGCCACAGCACGAAGCCCGCCAGCACCGTCAGGAAGATGATGTTGAACCACGGGA
>JAUHZL010000219.1 GCA_030425945.1 Alphaproteobacteria bacterium
CGCTGTTCAACCGGCTGGTGGGCAAGAAGCTCGCGCTGGTCGATGACCAGCCGGGCGTGACCCGCGACCTGCGCGAAGGCGCGGCGCGGCTGGGGCACCTGAATTTCACCGTCATCGACACGGCGGGGCTGGAAGACGCCAACGACGACAGCCTGCCCGGGCGGATGCGCAAGCTGACCGAGCGGGCGATCGGCCTCGCGGATGCCTGCCTGTTCCTCATCGACGCGCGCGAAGGCATAACCCCCACCGACCAGACGCTGGCCGACCTGTTGCGGCGCAGCGACAAGCCCGTCCTGCTCGGCGCGAACAAGGCCGAGGGCCGGGTCGGCGAGGCCGGGCTCTACGAGGCCTACGGGCTGGGTCTGGGCGAAGTGATCGGCCTGTCGGCGGAGCATGGCGAGGGGATGGCGGATCTTGCCGCCGCGCTCGGCCCGCTGATCGACGCGCATGACGAGGCGACCGCTGTTGCCGACGAGGCGCCCGAGACCGATGTCGCCCTGACCGAAGCCGAGGCCGAGACCGGGGCGGAGGCGCCCCGGGTGCCGACGAAGGCGCGGCCCCTGCAGGTCGCCGTGGTCGGCCGCCCGAATGCGGGCAAGTCGACGCTGGTCAACCGTCTGTTGGGCGAGGACCGCCTGCTGACCGGGCCCGAGGCCGGGATCACCCGCGATGCGATCTCGGTGAACCTCGACTGGGACGGGGTTCCGGTCCGGATGTTCGACACCGCCGGGATGCGCCGCAAGGCGAAGGTGGTCGAGAAGCTGGAGAAGCTGTCGGTTGCGGACGGTCTGCGCGCGGTGAAGTTCGCCGAGGTCGTTGTCGTCCTGCTCGACGCTGCGATCCCCTTCGAGCAGCAGGACCTGCGCATCGCCGACCTTGCCGAGCGCGAGGGCCGCGCGGTCGTGGTCGCGGTCAACAAGTGGGACCTGGAAGAAGACAAGTCAGCCAAGCTGGCGGGGCTCAAGGAAGCCTTCGAGCGGCTCCTGCCGCAGCTGCGCGGCGCGCCCCTGGTGACCGTGTCGGCGCTGACCGGGCGCGGGATCGACCGGCTGCAGGCGGCGGTGATGAAGGCGCACGAGGTCTGGAACCGGCGGGTTCCGACCGGCCGCCTGAACCAGTGGCTGAGCGCGATGGTCGAGGCACACCCGCCGCCCGCGCCCTCGGGCCGCCGGATCAAGCTGCGCTACATGACCCAGGCCAAGACCCGCCCGCCGGGCTTCGTGGTGATGTGCTCGAACCCCGAAGGTCTGGGGGACGCCTATACCCGCTACCTGGTCAACGGGCTCCGGGCCGACTTCGACATGCCCGGCACGCCGATCCGGCTGCATGTCCGGGGGCAGGGTGAGAAGAACCCCTACAAGAACAAGACCAAGTCCACCCCCTCGCGCCTGCGCAAGCACCTCGGCAAGGCGCCGTACAAGAGCTGAGACGAAGGCGGGCGCCTGGGTCGTGGCGGATCGGGCATCCTGCTGTCGATGGGGCGGCCCGATTGGCATATATTGCCAGCGTTCAGGCTGGAGGCCCGCATGGTGACCCGGAACGTCGTCTTGACCGAACCGCAATCGGCGCTGTTGGACAGGCTCGTCGCGACCGGGCGTTTTCAAAACGCCTCGGAAGCCTTGCGCGCGGGGTTGCGATTGCTGGAGCGCGAGGAAGCCGAGGCCGAGGTTCTGCGCACCCGGCTTGCGGCCGCCCTCGATGAGGCGCAGCGCGGAGACCTGGCCGAAGGCAGCGGGGAAGACGCGATCCGCCGCGCCTTCGCCGCGGCACGCGCGCAGACCTGATCCCGCCACAGATGCCGAGGCCATGGGTCCTGACGCGCGCCGCCGAGGCGTCCCTCGTCGAGATCGCGCTCTGGACCACCCGAACCTTCGGGCCCCGGCAGGCCAACCTCTACAAGGAAGACCTGATCGCCGCCTGTCGCGCCGTCGCCGCGGGGACGGCGCTGAGCTACGGATGTCGTGACGTCATCGACCCCGGACTGCCGGAGGTCCTGCGGTTCACGCGGGCGGGGCAGCACCTCGTGGTGTTCGTCGAGCAGGCGGATGCGGTGATCATTGTCGACGTCCTGCACAGCCGGTCGGACCTGCCGCGCCGGCTGGCGGACCGTCTTCCCGAGGGATGACCGCCCGCCCTTCGCCCACGTGCGGCGCGGCTCAGCCCCGAACCTCGGCCACGGCCTGCATCATCGTCTCGAGCGGCATGTAGCCCCGGATCATCTGGTCCTGCAGCACGTAGGTCGGGGTGCCGCGGATATCGAGGCGTTCGGCCAGCGCGTGGTTCTTTGCGATCACCGCGGAGACGGCGTCGGACTGCGCGACCTCGAAGACCTGGTCGGGGTCGAGGCCGAGCTCCATCGCCAGTTGCCGCAGGGTGGGCTCGTCGGGGTTGCCGCGCAGCGCGATCAGCGCCTCGTGCGCGCCGAGATAGGCCTCGTCGCCGCCAAGCTGCTTCGCGGCGATGGCGAAGCGCGACGACAGGAGCGAGGCTTCCCCGAGGATCGGGAATTCCTTGACGATCAGCCGGATGTTGCCGTCGGCGGACACCAGGTCGCGGGTCTCGGGATGGGCGCGGCGGCAGTAGCTGCAGCGGTAGTCGATGAACTCGACCAGCGTCACGTCGCCCTCGGGGTTGCCGCCGACCCAGTCGTCGGTGGTGTCGTGCAGGGCGTCGAGGTTGGCGGTGACCATGTCGGCGTCGGACTGCGCCTGCTGCTGGGCCTGCCGCTGTTCCAGCACGCTGACCGCCTCGAAGATCACCTCGGGGTTCTCGAGCAGGTAGCCGCGAATCGCGGCCCCGAAGGCCGCCTCGTCCGCGAAGACGAGGCCCGGTGCGGGAGCGGCGACAGGGGCGGCGGGCTCGGCGGCGGCGGTGGCCACGACGGTTTCCGGTTCGGCCGGTCCGCCGCGGAACGTGGTCGCCCCGGCGACGGCGAACAGTGCGACGGCGCCCAGCAGGCTGCCGTATTTCAGGGCGGACTCGATCATGGCAGTCAGGTCTCCGTGGTCACGTCATGGGTCGGACCGTTGGTAGCCGAGCGGCGCCGTCCTGCCTAGGGCGAAAGCCTGACGAGGCCGTGAGGGGCGGAAGCCCGCGCGCCTTGACCTCGGGCAGGGGGCTTGGAACAAGCGGGCGAGCCAGAACGGAGGTCCCCCCATGCGCGTCTCGAACCGGTCCGAGGTCGATCCCTTCATCGTGATGGACGTGATGGAGGCCGCCCGGCGGGCCGAGGCCGCGGGCCGCTCGATCATCCACATGGAGGTCGGCCAGCCCGGCACCCCCGCCCCGGCGGCCGCGCGGGCCCGGCTGGGGGCCGTGCTCGACCGCGACCCGCTGGGCTATACCGTCGCGCTGGGGTTGCCCGAGCTGCGGGCCGGGATCGCGGAGCTCTACGCGCGCTGGTACGGGGTGGACCTGAACCCGGACCGGGTGGTGGTGACGGCAGGCTCGTCGGCCGCCTTCCTGCTGGCCTTTTCCGCGTTCTTCGACGCGGGCGCGCGGGTCGGGGTCTGCGAGCCGGGCTACCCGTCCTACCGCGCGATCCTGAAGGCGCTGTCGCTGACCCCGGTCGGCCTGCCGACGCGGGCGGAGGAGGGGCATCGCCTCGACCCGGCGGCGCTGGCGGCGGCCGATGTCGCGGGGGTGATCGTCGCCTCGCCCAACAACCCGACCGGCACCATGCTGTCGCGCGACCACCTCGCCGCCCTGATCGCGGCCAGCGGCGACCGCGCCTTCATCTCGGACGAGATCTACCACGGCCTGCACTACGGCGAGCGGGCGGTCAGCGCGCTGGAGATCAGCGACGACGTCTGCGTGATCAACTCGTTCTCCAAGTATTTCAGCATGACGGGCTGGCGCATCGGCTGGATGGTGGTGCCCGAGGCGCAGGTCCGCACCATCGAGCGTCTCGCCCAGAACATGTTCATCTGCGCGCCCCATGCCGCGCAGGTCGCGGCCCTCGGCGCGCTGGAGGCCACCGACGAGCTGGACGCGAACCGGGCGGTCTATGCCGAGAACCGGCGGCTGTTGCTGGAGGGGCTGCCGCAGGCCGGGTTCGACCGCATCGCGCCGCCGGACGGGGCCTTTTATGTCTACGCCGATGTGTCGGACCTCGTGGGCGACGGCGACAGCCGGACGCTGGCGGCCGAGATCCTCGACAAGGCCGGGGTCGCGGTGACGCCGGGCCTCGACTTCGACCCGGTGCGGGGCGGCACGACGCTCCGCTTCTCCTATGCCCGCTCGACGGCGGACATAGCCGAGGGCATCGCGCGGCTCAAGGCGTTCCACGCGGCGCGCGGATAGGCTAGACTGCCCGGCAAGAACCAACAGAGGCCGGGCAGGACAGGCACGACATGGGCAGGACGCTCCTTCTGGCGGCGGCACTTCTGGCCGCGCTCGCCGCGGGCGCGCGCGCGGAGGATCTGCGCGGACTGGCGCGGCTCGACACCGCGGCCTCGTCCATCGCGGATGCGCGGCGCGGCGTGGCGGTCAGCCTGACGCTCAGCCAGCCGGTGCCGTGGCGCGCAGTGCTGCTGGCGGGCGAGGTGCCGCGCCTCGCGCTCGAATTCTCGGAACTGGCCCTCGACGGCATCGCGCCGCGCGCGCTCGACGACGCGGTGCGGGTGCTGGACGTCCGGGCGGAACGCTCGGCGCCCGGCTGGTCGCGGCTGATCCTGACGCTGGACCGGCCCTATGTGCTGAGCACCGCGGAACTGCGCCGGGACGAGACCACGGGGGCCGGACGGCTGGAGGTCCGGCTGCGCGCCGCGTCGCAGGACGAATACGATGCCGAGGCGCGCGAGGACACGGCGCGCACCCTGCCGCCGGTGCCGCGTGGGCGGCAACAGGGCGACCGGCCGCTTCTGGTGGTGCTCGACCCTGGCCACGGCGGGTTCGATCCCGGGGCGCGGAACGGGGCCTATTCGGAGGCGGTCCTGATGCTGACCTTCGCCCGCGAGTTGCAGGAAAAGCTTGTCCGGTCAGGCGGCTATGACGTGATCCTGACACGGAACGGCGACACCTTCGTGTCGCTGCCGGAACGCGTGGCGATCGCCCGGCGCGCGGGCGCGGACCTGTTCCTGTCGCTGCACGCCGACGCGGTCGAGGTCGGCCGCGCCCGGGGCGCGTCGGTCTACACGCTGTCGGACGAAGCCTCGGACGAGGCTTCGGCGCTTCTGGCAAGCCGTCTCGACCGGGCCGACCTTCTGGCCGGTGTAGATCTCGGCGCGGCGGACGACACGGTCGCGCGCGCGCTGATGGACCTCGGGCGGCTCGAAACGCGGCCCCGGTCCGAGCGCCTCGGCGACCACCTGGTGGCGAACCTCGACCGGGCGGTCGGGGGGATGCACAAGCGGCCCCGGATGGCCGCGGATTTCTCGGTGCTGCGCGCGCCCGACATCCCCTCGGCCCTCGTCGAGA
>JAUHZL010000220.1 GCA_030425945.1 Alphaproteobacteria bacterium
CCGCGCGTTCATCAGGTGGAAGGTCGAGGGCGTGTGCGGGCAGTTGATCGACAGCACGTCCACCCGGCTGACCATCTGGTCGAGGCTTTCCCACCAGGTCGCCTCGTGCGCGGCCTCGATGTCCCGGTGCAGCCGCCGCCGGTTGTGGTAGTGGATCTGCATCCCGAAGGCGCGTGCCCGGCGCGCGACCGCCTGGCCGATCTGGCCCATCCCGAGGATGCCCAGCCGCTTGCCGCCAATCCGGCCCCCCAGCATCGCGGTGGGCGACCAGCCGGTCCAGCGCCCCTCCTGCATGACCGCGAGGCCCTCGGGGATGCGCCGGGTCACCGCGAGCATCAGCGCGATCGTCATGTCGGCGGTATCGTCGGTCAGAACGCCCGGCGTGTTCGAGACATGGATGCCGCGCTGCCGGGCCGTGGTCACGTCGATGTGGTCGACGCCCGCGCCGTAGTTGGCGATCAGCTTCAGCCGGTCGCCGGCCTGCGCCAGCATCGCCCCGTCGATCTGGTCGGTGACGCAGGGCACCAGCACATCGGCCCGTTTCATCGCCGACACCAGCGCCTCGCGGTCCAGCTTTTCGTCCGCCTCGCTCAGCTCGACGTCGAAAAGTTCCTTCAGCCGCGTCTCGACCGGTTCCGGCAACCGTCGCGTCACGACAACACTCAACCGCTCTGATGGCATCTCGCCCCTCCCGGCGCATTGCAAGCTCGGCGCATACTGGCAACAATGCAGGGAAAGGGGCAACCCAATAGGCCCCATGCCGCGCAACGACGCGGTGAGCAGGACAAGGCAGGATGACACGCAGTCTCATCTCGGCTCTGACAGGGCTGGCCATCGCCGCGGGCGTGGTCGCCGTTGGCGTGGCGGTCTTTCTCCCGAGGGCCGGCGCGCAGGACAGCCCGGCACCCGCGCCGGTCGCCGCCGCCTCTCCGACGCCGGTTGCGACGGCCGCGCCGCCGCCCCGCACCATCGGCCGCGAGACCGGCCTGCCCCTGCCGCGCTACGTGTCGCTCCGCGGCGACGAGGGCCGCGCCCGCCGGGGGCCGTCCCGGTCGCAGCGGATCGACTGGGTCTTCACCCGCAACGGCATGCCGCTCGAGGTGGTGGCCGAGTTCGACACCTGGCGGAAGGTCCGCGACCGCGACGGCGCGGGCGGCTGGGTGCATGTCGTGTCGCTGTCGCGCGAGCGCACCGTGATCGTGCAGGACGACCTCGTCGCCCTGCGCAGCGCGCCCGGGGCCGAGGCCACCATCCGCGCCCGCGCCGAGGCCGGGGTGATCGCCCGGCTGGGCAGCTGCACCGAGCTCTGGTGCCGCATCCACGTCGGGCGCACGAACGGCTGGGTGCCGAAGACGGCGCTCTGGGGGGTCGCGCCCGACGAGCTGCGGGACTGACCCGGTGCCGCCGCGCCCCGCGTCCGGCTGGCCCGCGGCCCTGCGCCTCGCCCGCGACCCGCGGACGATCACGATCCACGCCCGCGACACCTGGCATCCCGACATCCTGCGCGGCAAGTTCGACTTCTTCGAGATCCTGACCGCGCGCGCCGCCGCCGAGGGCTGGACAGTGCATGCCATGCCCGGGGCCTCGCGCGCGTCGCGCTGGCTGCGGCGGCGCGGCCCCGGCCTGCACCTGCTGGTGGCCGACCGCCCGGCCTATGGCCCGCGCCTGCTGCATGCGCTGCCCGGCTATGTCTGGGGCTTCTGGTATCTCGACGAGATCGGGCCGAACGCCGATTCGAGCCTGCGCCATGCCGAGTTCCACCCCGGCCTGTTCGACCCTGCGGCGGCCCGCCACGCCTTCGACGGCATCGCCGGGCACATGCTCCGGCACAACGTCTCGCGGTTTCCGCAGGCCGGGCGGCAGGCGTTGCCGCAGGCTGCGGCGGCGCTCTTCTGCCAGGACATCGACGATTTCCGCACCGGCCGCCCCTACCTCGACACCGAAACCATGGTCGAGACCGTCGTGACCGCCTGCGCCCCCGATCCGGTGCTGATCAAGCTGCACCCGCGCCAGCGGCCTGCCCGCGCGGACCGCCTGCGCGCGCTGGCCGACCGGCATCCCAACGCCCGGATCACCGAGGCCTCGGTCCACGACATCTCGGCCGCCGCCCGGGTTGTCGTGACGCAGAACTCCGCCGCCGGGTTCGAGGCGCTGCTGCAGGAGAAGCCCGTCATCACCTGCGCGCTGACCGACTATCACCACGCCACGCTGGTCGCGCGCAGCCCGGACGCCCTGCGGACCGCCCTGCGGCAGGCTCCGGAGCACGCGGCGGCCTTTGACCATCCCGCCTATGTCGCGTGGTTTCTCACCCGCCGCCTGCTGGAACCGCAGGCGCCGGACTTCGCCGACCGGCTCTGGGCGCGGCTGATGGCGAAGGCCGCCGCCTGAGGCGTCGGGCATCGCGGCGCATTGCAGGACGCGCCGCGCATCGCTAGGTCAGCCGCAACCGTTGCGAGCCTGCCCATGACCTCCGCCCACCATCGCCTGAACCTGAGCGCCGGGATCGCCTCGGTCGCGGTCGCGCTGACCCTCGTCGCGCTCAAGCTCTGGGCCTTCGCCGTGACCGGCGCGCTGTCGATCGCCGCCTCGCTGGCCGATTCCGGGCTGGACCTGATGATCTCGCTCGGCGGGTTCGCGGCGATCTTCTACGCCGCGCGACCGCCCGACGACGACCACGCCTTCGGCCATACCTCGGTCGAGGACCTCGCGGCGCTCGGCCAGTCGGTGTTCCTGATCGTGATGGCGGGGGTGATCGGCTGGGCCGCCGTCGCGCGGCTCCTGTCGCCCGCTCCGCCCGTGCTGGCGGCCGAGACGGCCGGTATCGCGGTCATGGCGCTGTCGATCCTGCTGACCGCCGCGCTCGTGCTCTGGCAGCGCAACGTCGCCCGGCGGACCGGCAACCGCGTGGTCGCGGCGGATGCGCTGCACTACCTCTCGGACCTGCTGCCCAGCCTCGGCGCCATCCTGTCGCTGGTCGCGGCCGCCCTCTGGGGGATCGGCCAGATCGACGCGGTGGTGGCGCTGGCAACGTCGGGACTTCTGGCGGTCGGCGCGCTCCGCATCGGGCGGGGCGCGTGGGACGCGCTGATGGACCGCGCCGTCGACCCGGAGGTCGTTGCCGGGATCGAGGCCATCGCCCGCGACTGGCCCGGCATCGCGGGCTACCACGACCTGCGCACCCGCGCAGCGGGCAGCCGGGTGTTCGTCAACCTGCACGTCGAGATCGACGGGCAGCTGTCGCTGACCGAGGCGCATGACATCGGCGCGGGGCTCAAGCACGCCATCCTGCGCGCCTACCCGCAGGCCGATGTCATCATCCACAAGGACCCGGTGCGCGAAGCCTAGGCCGCGTCCGCCAGGCCGCGCCCGCGCAACAGCGCCTCCACCCCCGGCATCCGGCCCCGGAACGCGGTATAGAGCGCGTCGGCCTCCTCGGACCCGCCGGCCGACAGGATGTGCCGCTCCAGCTTCGCCGCGAGGTCCGGGTCGAACGGGTCGCCCGCCTCCTCGAACCCGGCAAAGGCGTCGGCGTCCATCACCTCGGACCACATGTAGCTGTAGTAGCCGCTGGAATAGCCGTCGCCCGAGAAGACATGGGCGAAATGCGGCGTGGCATGGCGCATGACGATGGCCTCGGGCATCCCGAGCTCCGCCAGCACCTCGGCCTGCCGCGCCATCGGATCGGCGGGCGGCGCGCCCTCGTGGAAGGCGAGGTCCACCAGCGCCGAGACGACGTACTCGACCGTGGCGAAGCCCTGGTCATAGGTGCGCGCCGCCAGCAGCCGGTCGAGCAGGTCCTGCGGCATCGCCGCGCCCGTCTCGGCGTGGCGGGCATGTTTCGCCAGCACCTCGGGCACCTCCAGCCAGTGCTCGTAAAGCTGGCTCGGCAGTTCGACGAAATCGCGCGCGACCGAGGTCCCCGAGATGAACCCGTGCGTCACGTCGGACAGCATCTGGTGCAGCGCGTGGCCGAACTCGTGGAACAGCGTCCGCGCGTCGTCGTAGGACAGCAGCGCCGGGTCACCCTTGGCGAAGTTGCAGATGTTGACCACGATCGGCCGCACCTCGCCACCCAGCTTCTTCTGGCTGCGCATCGCCGAGCACCACGCCCCCGAGCGTTTCGAGGCGCGGGCGAAATAGTCCCCGATGAACACCGCCATGTGCCGGCCGTCGCGCGTCACCTCCCACGCCCGCGCGTCGGGGTGATAGAGCGCGACGTCCAGCGGACGGAACTCCAGCCCGAACAGCCGGTGCGCGCAGTCGAACGCGGCCTCGATCATGTTCTCCAGCCGGAAGAACGGCTTCAGCTCGGCCTCGTCGAGGTCGTGCAGCGCCTTGCGCCGCTTCTCGGCATAGTAGCGCCAGTCATGCGGGCGCAGCGCGTCGTTGATGCCGTCCTCGGCCAGCATCCCGGCCAGCGCCTGCGCATCGCTGTCGGCCTGCCGCTTGGCAGGGGTCCAGACCCGCATCAGCAGGTCGCGCACCGCGTCGGGCGACTTCGCCATCTCGGTCTCCAGCTTGTAGCTGGCGAAGTCGGGATAGCCGAGCAGGGTCGCCCGCTCCGCCCGCAGCGCGAGGATCTCGGCCGCGATGCCGCGGTTGTCGGTCTCGCCCCCGTTCGCGCCGCGCGCGGCCCAGGCGGCAAAGGCCCGCTCGCGCAGGTCGCGGCGCGGCGAAAACTGCAGGAACGGCACGATCAGCGAGCGCGACAGCGTCACCACCGGCCCCGGCCGCCCGCGCTCGGCCCCCGCCGCCCGCGCGGCGGCCACGACGAAGCCCGGCAGACCCTCGAGGTCGGCCTCGGCGAGGTCCATGAACCACGACCGCTCGTCGGCGAGCAGGTTCTGGGTGAACTGCGTTCCCAGCACGGCGAGGCGCGACTTCACCTCGGTCAGCCGGTCGCGGTCCGCGCCGGTCAGCTGCGCGCCCGCCCGCACGAACATGCGCCGGTAGAGCATCAGCACCCGCATCTCTTCCGGGGTCAGGTCGGCGGTCTCGCGCCCCTCCCAGACCGCCTCGATCCGGGCAAACAGCGCCGCGTTCATCACGATCTCGCTGGAATAGGCGCTCATCTTCGGCGCGAGGTCGCGCATTAGCGCCTCGCGCTCGGGCGTGCTGTCCGCCCCGGCGAGGTTGTAGAACACCCCCGACACCCGGTCGAGCAGCGCGTCGGCCTGCTCCAGCGCGGCGATGGTGTTGGCAAAGGTCGCGGGCGCCGGGTCCGCTGCAATCGCCCCGATGCGGGCGCGGCCCTCGGCCAGCGCGGCGTCGAAGGCGGGACCGAAATCGGCATCGGTGATCGCGGCGAAGGGCGGCAGGGCGAAGGGGCCGGTCCAGTCGGACAGAAGCGGGTTGGTCATGCGGGTCACTCCTTTGCCGGGAAA
>JAUHZL010000221.1 GCA_030425945.1 Alphaproteobacteria bacterium
TGATATCCGGCCCCGAGACGCCACCATCGACGGGTCGCAGAACGGAGGACCTGCCATGACCACCGCCCTTGTCACCGGGGCCAGTGGCTTCATCGCCAAGCATGTCGTGCTGCAGCTTCTGCAGTCCGGACATGACGTGGTGGGCACCTTTCGGACCCCGGACCGGGCGCAGGAAGTACGCGACGCCGTCACCCCGCACCTGGAGCCCGATGCCCTGGAACGACTGCGGTTCGTGACCCTCGACCTGTCACGGGACGGTGGCTGGGACACCGCGATGGACGGGGTGGACGTGCTGGTGCACACCGCCTCGCCGTTTCCGCTGGTCCAGCCGACCGACCCCGACGACGTGATCCGACCGGCCGTCGACGGCACCTTGCGGGCGCTCCGTGCGGCCAAGGCGGCCGGCATCGGGCGCGTCGTGCTGACCTCGTCCGCGGCAGCGATCCTCGGCGCCGACACCCCGCCCGGGCGTGAACTGCATGACGAAACGGACTGGATCGACCCCGACGCGCCCGGGCACACGCCCTACACCCGGTCCAAGGCGCTGGCGGAACGGGCCGCGTGGCAGTTCGTCTCGGACACCGCCCCCGACCTGCGGCTGACGACGATCAACCCGACGCTGGTGGTCGGCCCGCCGCTCGATGCACGGTTCGGCACCTCGGTCTCGGTGATCCGCCGGCTGTTGTCGGGCAAGGACCCGATGTTGCCGCGCTGGGGTCTGCCGCTGGTCGATGTCCGCGACATCGCCCGGATGCATGTCGTCGCCGTCGAGGACCCCGAGTCCACCGCGGGCGGGCGCTTCATCGGCACGTCCGGCTTTCTCTGGATGGCGCAGATGGCGCAGGCGCTCAAGGACGCCTACCCGGACCGCAAGATCGCCACCCGCGAGGCGCCGGACTGGCTGATGCGGGGCATCGCCCTCGTGGACAAGGAAGTCCGCACGATCCTGCCCGACCTCGGTGTGCGCCGGGACGCCTCGAACACCCGGGCGCGCAAGCTGATGGGCGTGCGCTTCCTGTCGCCACGGGAAGCCGTCCGCGCGACCGCGGAAGCGCTGATTGCCAAGGGCCTCGTCTGACGGGTCAGCCCCGGACCAGCCGGTCGATCAGGCGCTGTCGCGCGGCGGGCAGCGGCCGGTCATTATGCGCCGGAACCACCCGCGCTTGCAGGAAGTGACCGGTCAGGCGCAGCCCGTCGCGAATATCGTCGAGACTGGCCGGGGCGTCCGAGGTCAGGCAGCGCGGCAGCGGCAGAAGGCGGTCGAGCCAGTTGCCCGCCCCGGCCAGCGACACCGCGCGACCGGTGCGCGGCGACACGTGGGTCAGCCCCTCGGTCGCGCCGGTCACCGCGCAGGCGCTCAGGTCGAGACCGAAGCCGAGCGTGTCGAGCAGCGCCATTTCCCAGCCGAGGTAGAGCGGCAGCCACCCCTCGCCCGCGACGATGGCATCGAGCAGATCGACCGTCCGGCGGTAGGTGTCCGGGGCCGGGTCGCGTTCCGGCAGCGCATATCCCGCCAAGGCCAGCACCGCACCCATCCCGGCAAGGCCGAGCGGATCGCCCAGCACCGCGGCGGCGCGCGCGCGCAGCGGCTCGACCGTGTAGGCTCCGAGATGCGCCTCCAGCCGCGCCTTCCAGACCAGATCGAGCTGCGCGCCGGGTTGCAGGACCGGGGCCAGACGCCGCCCTGCCCCGCCGCGCACCACGCCGGGGTGACGGCCATGTGCCGCCGTCAGAACGTCGATGATCGCTGCGCTCTCGCCGTGCGGCCGCACCGAGAGCAGCACCCCTTCGTCGCGCCACTCCATGCCGCGAGACTGGAGAGCGCCACGTCGCTTGTCCATCCGTGCCGCGGCGCTAGGCTGCGAGGGCG
Source organism: Alphaproteobacteria bacterium (assembly GCA_030425945.1). Classification (GTDB taxonomy): domain Bacteria; phylum Pseudomonadota; class Alphaproteobacteria; order Rhodobacterales; family Rhodobacteraceae; genus Dinoroseobacter. Next base: position 1,871 of record JAUHZL010000221.1, read on the forward strand.
GACAGGGAGCGGAGGACAGCATGGAACGATTGGCCCGACCGGTTGCGCTCGGCATCGCGGCAATGGCGCTGGTCGCCCTCCTGACGCGGGTCGGGCTGTCGATGCAGGAGGACGGGCGCGCCCTCGGGCCAACGCTCTGGGCATTGGGGCGCTATTTCACGATCCTCACGAACCTGCTGGTGGTCATCGGCCTCAGCGCCTGGGGACTGGGCGCGCGTGCGATCGGGCCCTCTCTGCTCGCAGGCCTCACACTGGCGATCGGCATCGTCGGCGTGGTCTTCCACCTGCTGCTGGCCGATCTTCAGGACCTTCAGGGCCTGCCGCTGCTTGTCGATCACGTCTTTCACTCAGCCGTTCCGCTGGCGACCGTGCTGTGGTGGCTGACCCTCGCCCCGAAGCACCCGATCCCGGCGACGCATCCCCTGCTCTGGCTGGTCTGGCCGCTGGCCTATGCGGTCTACGCGATCCTGCGGGGTCTGGCGGACGGCACCTATCCCTACCCGTTCCTGAACCCCGAGAAGCTCGGCTGGGCCGGGCTGGTGCAGTCGATGGCGGGGCTTCTGGTGGCCTTCGCGCTGGCCGGCTACGCGATGTGGGGTCTGGCCCGGTGGCTGCGCCCGCGTCAGTCCGCGAAGCCGTCCTGATCCAGCAGGTGACGCCCGTGACGATCCTCGACCTCGATCACCCAGAGGTCGGGATCGAAGCTGCGCTGGCGCGAAATGGCCGCATCCACTGCAGGCTCGTCGCCCTCGGTCAGCGTGACCCAGGTTCGCGCACCGGTCATCAGGTCGAGACTGCGGTGAAAGGCCCGCGCCTGCCCGTCGAGCGTCGCGAGCTTGACCAGCACCGCCCCGGCCGTCTCGTCCCCCCGCGCCGTCACGTAGGCCGGGATCGCCTCCGCCCGGAGCCGCGCGAGATAGGCCGCGACCCAGATGCCGGACGCAAGGCGCGCCACGTCAGGCCCCGTCGCGGAAGTCGAGCCCGATCTCGGAATAGCGCTCGGCCTCTTCCAGCCAGTTCGGGCGCACCTTGACCTGCAGGAACAGGTGGACCGGGCGGCCCATCATCTCGGTCAGTTCCTCGCGGGCGAGCTTGCCGATGGCCTTGATCGACTCGCCCCGGTTGCCGAGCACGATGCCCTTGTGCCCGTCCCGCATGACGTAGATCACCTGGTCGACCCGCGCCGAGCCGTCGGGACGCTCTTCCCAGGCTTCGGTCTCGACCGTCAGCTGGTAGGGCAATTCCTGGTGCAGGCGCAGCGTCAGCTTCTCGCGGGTGATCTCGGCGGCGATCATGCGCATGGGCAGGTCGGCGATCTGGTCTTCCGGATAAAGCCACGGCCCCTCGGGCAGCCGTTCGGCCAGCCAGCGCCGCAGATCGGCGATGCCGTGCCCGCGCTCCGCGGAGATCATGAAGGTTGCCGCGAAGGGATAGGCGGCGTTCAGCTTCTCGGACAGGGCCAGCAGCTTCGGCGCCTCGACCCGGTCGATCTTGTTGATCGCCAGCACGACCGTCCGGTGCGCCGAAACCTTTTCGGTCAGCGCATCGAGGATCGCCTGCACCCCGGGGGTCAGGCCGCGATGCGCCTCGATCATCAGGACGACGATATCGGCATCCGCCGCCCCGCCCCAGGCCGCCGCGACCATGGCGCGGTCGAGCCGCCGCCGCGGCCGGAAGAGACCCGGCGTATCGACGAAGACGAGTTGCGCGTTGCCTTCCAGCGCGACGCCCCGGATTCGGGCGCGCGTGGTCTGCACCTTGTGGGTCACGATGGAAATCTTGGTGCCGACCATCGCGTTGGTCAGCGTGGACTTGCCCGCATTCGGCTCGCCGATCAGGGCGATGAATCCGGCGCGGGTGGTCGTGGCCTCAGTCATCGGCCTGCACTTTCTTCAGCAGAGCACCGGCCGCGGCCTGCTCGGCGTTGCGTTTCGAACTGGCTTCGGCGCGGGCCGCGCGGCCATCCGCGAGACGCGCCTCGACCGTGAAGACCGGCGCGTGGGCCGGTCCGGCCCGCTCGATCTCGACGTAGTCAGGGGTCGCCATGCCCCGCCCCTGCGCCCATTCCTGCAACTCGGACTTCGCGTTGCTGACATGGGTTTCGGCCTTGACGATCCGGTCGCCCCAGAGCCGCAGCACGATGTCGCGCGCGGCGTCGAGCCCGGCATCGAGATAGACCGCCGCCAGCACCGCTTCCAGCGCGTCGGCAACGAGCGCATCCTTGCGCCGCCCGCCCGACTGCATCTCGGAGCGGCCGAGCTTCAGCACCGCCCCCAGATCGAGGCTGCGGGCGATCTCGGCGCAGGTCTCCTTGCGGACAAGCGCGTTGTAGCGCGGCGCCAGCGTGCCTTCGGCGGCCTGAACGTCTGCCTTGAACAGGGCCTCGGCGATCAGGAGGTTGAGCACCCGGTCGCCGAGAAACTCGAGCCGCTGGTTGTGCCCGCCCGTGCCCGCCGCCATCGACGGATGCGTGACGGCCTGCACCAGCAGGGCCGGGTCGGCAAACCGATGCCCCAGCCGCGCGGCGAAGGCCTCGAGTTCGCGACTGATCTTCATTCGAGCGCCTTGAAGAAGCGGTCCGACCGCCAGGTCCAGAAATAGACCATGCGCCGTCCCGCCGACGAGAACATCACCCGGTCCGCCCGGCCGATCAGGTTCTCGTAGGGCACGAAACCGACGCCACCCGCGGCCTGCGCGAAGCGCGAATCCTGGCTGTTGTCGCGGTTGTCGCCGACCATGAAGTACTGGCCCTCGGGCACCACGAACTCGCGCGTGTTGTCGGCAAAGCCGGTGTCGATGTTCAGGATCGAGTGCTGCACGCCGTTCGGCAGCGTCTCGAGATACTTCTCCTTCACGCACTGCGCGCCCTCGCCGACCGGCGCGTTGGCGCAGCGCGGATAGTTGCCCAGCGGGCCCTGACGCTCGAACGTCTCGCGGAAGGTGCCGTCGTCCTCGACCTGCACCGGCGTGCCGTTCAGGATCAGCCGGCCATCCCGGAACTGGACTCGATCACCCGGCAGGCCGATCACCCGCTTGATGAAGTCGGCCCCGTTCACCGGGTGACGAAAAACGACGATGTCGCCGCGCTCGGGCTCCGAGCCGAAGAGGCGGCCCGAGAACGGGCACGCGGAGAACGGGCAGGAATGCCGGGAATAGCCATAGGCCATCTTGTTCACGAAGAGGAAGTCGCCGACGAGCAGCGTGTCCTTCATCGACCCCGAGGGAATCCAGAACGGCTGGAAGAACAGCGTGCGGAAGATCCCCGCGATGAGCAGCGCATAGACAATCGTCTTGATCGTCTCGACAAACCCGCCATCCGAACTTTTCGCCGCCATATCGCCGCCTCTCACCTCTGTTCGCGGCGTTCATGGGCGCGCGGCGCGGGGGAGTCAACTGTGCCGCCGGGGCGCTTCACGCCTCCGGGACCGCCTCGATCAGCACGACGGCCTGCGCCCACGGATGATCGTCGGTCAGCGTGACATGGATCACCGCCTTGTGGCCGGG
>JAUHZL010000222.1 GCA_030425945.1 Alphaproteobacteria bacterium
CCGCAACGCCGCTTTTCATCACCGCGCGCAACGGGTATTTCAACGCCATGAGTGACATTCTCGACCGCATCAAGGCCTACAAGCTCGACGAGATCGCCGCCGCCAAGGCCGAGCGCCCGCTCGCCAGCCTCGAGGCCGACGCCGCCGAGGCCGGCCCGACCCGGGGCTTCGCCGAGGCCCTCGCCCGCGCCAGCGCGACCGGCTATGGTCTGATTGCCGAGGTCAAGAAAGCCAGCCCGTCCAAGGGGTTGATCCGCGCCGACTTCGATCCGCCCGCGCTCGCCCGCGCCTATGCCGAGGGCGGCGCGACCTGCCTGTCGGTGCTGACCGACGGTCCCAGCTTCCAGGGCGCGCCCGAGTACCTGACCGCCGCCCGCGCCGCGACCGACCTGCCCGCTTTGCGCAAGGATTTCCTCTACGACCCCTACCAGGTCGTCGAGGCCCGCGCCTGGGGCGCCGACTGCATCCTGATCATCATGGCCAGCGTCTCGGACGCGCAGGCCGCCGAACTGGAAGCCGCCGCCACCGAATGGGACATGGACGTCCTCGTCGAGGTTCACGACGCCGACGAACTGGCCCGGGCGAGCGCGCTGAAGTCGCCGCTGCTGGGCATAAACAACCGCAATCTCAAGACCTTCGAGACCACGCTTGAGACGACAAAACACCTCGCGCGGCGGGCCGAGCCGGACCGGCTGCTGGTCTCGGAATCGGGGCTCTCGACCCCCGCGGACCTCGCCGAGATGGCCCGCTACGGCGCGCGCTGCTTCCTGATCGGCGAAAGCCTGATGCGGCAGGCGGACGTCGCCGAGCTGACCCATTTCGACGGCAGCGGCCATGCCCACATGGTGGACGTGTCGGGCAAACCCGTCACCGACCGGATCGCGGTTGCTGAGGGCGCGGTCCGCATGGCCCCCGAGACGCTGGCGCTGATCACCGAGGGCCGCGCCAAGAAGGGCGACGTGCTCGCCGTGGCCCGCCTCGCCGGGATCATGGGCGCGAAGAAGACCGCTGACCTGATCCCGCTCTGTCACCCCCTGCCGATCACCAAGGTCGCGCTCGACCTGACCCCGGACGCGGACCTGCCCGGCATCCGGATCGCGGCGACCGTGCGGACCTCGGGCCAGACCGGCGTCGAGATGGAGGCCCTGACCGCCGTCAGCACCGCCGCGCTGACGCTCTACGACATGGTCAAGGCCGCCGACCGCGCGATGACCATCGAGGGCATCCGCCTGCGGCTGAAGGACGGCGGCAAGTCCGGCCGCTACGAAGCGGAATGATCCCGGTTTCCGAGGCGCTGGCGCAGCTCTTCGCGCTGATGACGCCGACCCCGACCGAGCGCGTGGGCCTCGCCCAGGCCCGGGGCCGCGTGCTGGCCGCCCCGGTCACCGCCCGCCGCGACCAGCCGCCCTTCGCCGCCTCCGCCATGGACGGCTACGCGGTCCCCGAGGGCACGGTCCCGGGGGCCGTCTTCACCGTGATCGGCGAGGCCCGCGCGGGCGAGCGCTTCGCGGGCCGGGTCGGCCCCGGAGAAGCGGCGCGCATCTTCACCGGCGCCCCGATCCCCGAAGGGGCCGTCCGCGTCGTCATCCAGGAGGACGTGACCCGCGACGGCGACCGGATCACTCTGTCCGACGGCCTCGACGCCGGGACGCACATCCGCCCCGCGGGCGGCGACTTCCGCACCGGGGATGTCTTTGCGGCCCCCCGGCGCCTCGGCCCGGGCGAGATCGCCCTGCTGGCCGCGATGAACTGCGCGGACGTGACCGTGCACCGGCGGCCCGAGGTCGCGCTGATCGCCACCGGCGACGAACTCGTGCAACCCGGCGAGACGCCCGGCCCGGACCAGATCGTGGCCTCCAACAGCTACGGGCTGAAGGCGCTGGTCGAGGACGCGGGCTGCGTCGCCCGCCTGCTGCCGATCGCGCGCGACACGATGGAGAGCCTCGACACCGTGCTCGGACTTGCCGAGGGCGCGGACCTGATCGTGACCATCGGGGGGGCCTCGGTCGGCGACCATGACCTCGTGGCCAAGGCGCTGACCGCGCGCGGCGCGGACATGGCCTTTCACAAGGTCGCCATGCGCCCCGGCAAGCCACTGATGGCGGGCAAGCTGCCCGAGGGCGTGCTGGGCGGCGCGGCCCTGATCGGGCTGCCGGGCAACCCGGTTTCGGCGCTGGTCTGCGGGCACGTGTTCCTGCGCCCGGCCCTCGACGCGCTGCACGGGCTGCCGCCCCGCCCCGCCCCGCGGAGCCGCGCCGTGCTGGGAGAGCCCATCGCCGCGAACGGCCCGCGCGAGCACTACCTGCGCGCCCGGACCGATGCCGAGGGCCGGGTCGCGGCGGCTACACGTCAGGACAGCGCGCTGCTGTCGGTACTGGCCGATGCCGACTGCCTGATCGTGCGCCCGCCCCATGCCCCGGCCGCCGCACCCGGCGAGACCGTCGAGACCCTACCGCTCTGACCCGGGATTTCGCGTTATGCGGGATTCTTGACACAAAACGGGAACAGCGATAGAACATCCCGTAACAGGCCCTGTGGATAAGTCCCTCCGGGCCGCGCTGGTCAGGGAGTGCCGCCGATGTTGACGCGCAAGCAGATCGACCTTCTCGAATTCATCCACAAGCGCATCCAGCGCGACGGGGTGCCGCCGAGCTTCGACGAGATGAAGGATCACCTCGACCTGCGCTCGAAATCCGGCATTCACCGCCTGATCACCGCCCTCGAGGAGCGCGGCTTCATCGAGCGCCTGCCTCACAAGGCGCGCGCGCTCGAGATCAAGAAGCTGCCCGAAGTGCTGCAGGACCGCGCCGCGCCGCGCCCGCAGCGGTTCAACCCGCAGGTCATCGACGGCGACCGCAGCGACACCCCGCCCCCCGCCGCGGCCCAGCCCGTCGAGCAGGAGCGCGTGATCGACGTGCCGCTGATGGGCCGGATCGCCGCCGGCACCCCGATCGCCGCCATCGCGCACCGCGAGCGCGGGGTCTCGGTGCCCTCGTCCCTGCTCTCGACCACCGGCCATCACTACGCGCTGGAGGTGAAGGGCGACTCGATGATCGAGGCCGGGATCAACCAGGGCGACATCGTCGTGATCCGGGAACAGAACACCGCCCAGAGCGGCGAGATCGTCGTGGCCCTCGTCGACGGGCAGGAAGCGACGCTGAAGATCTTCAAGCGGTTCGGCGACAAGATCGCGCTGGAAGCGGCCAACCCCGCCTACCCGACCCGCGTGTACCCCTCCGACCAGGTCGAGGTGCAAGGCCGCCTCGTCGGGCTGATCCGCAGCTACTGAGGCGCGGTCCACGGACGGCGCGCACCTTCGGCTGCCGTCATCCTGAGGCCGTCCCCATCGCGGGATAGGGCCACCGACCCCGTACGCCGGAAGAGCGCGCCGTCGAGCACGGTGCAAGGCCCGAGGTCCCCTGGCAGCCGCTCGGGCGAGACCACGACGACCCCGGGCGCGCAGGCGGCGCGGGCCGCCTCCGCTGCCGCCTTGCCGCGGACCTGCACGATCCGCCAGCCGCCCACCTCCAGATCGCTGCGCGCGCGGGACTGCGTCACCCCGGGCCGGGCGGCGGCGACCTCCTGCGGGACGGCGTCGCCATCGTTCTGCAACCAGCTTTCGGCGGCAAAGCCGTCGCCGCGCGGCTTCGACAGCACGCGCCCCGCCTCCGAGGCGACCCCGACCAGCGTGCCTCCGGGCGAGATCAGGACCTCGGGCCGGGTCGCGCCGGTCCAGAGTGCCAGCGCCAGCCCCAGCGGCAGGACGGCCCCGACCCGCAGCGCGCGCCACGCTCCCAGCGTCAGCATCAGCCCGCCGGCCGTGATCAGCGGCAGCACCCACGGCCCCGGCGAGACGACGCTGCGCACCGCCCCGGGCTGGGCCGCCACCAGATGCGCGACCCCGAGGATCCAGGCGATGCCCTGTTCCATCGCCCAGAGGCCCGCGCCCTCCAGCCCCAGCGGCCAGAGCACCGCCGCCGCCAGCGCCCCGGGCATGACGACCAGCCCCATGACCGGCACGGCGGCGAGGTTCGCGAGGAACCCGTAGGCGGCCCAGATGTTGAAGATCGCGGCGGCGAACGGGGCCGTGGCGGCCCCCGCGACCAGCGACGAGACCGCGACCGCGGCACTGCCCCGGCTCCAGCGCGGCAGGCGGTGCCAGCCCGCGTCGCGCAGCCCGGCGAAGGCGGCGACCAGTGCGATGGTGGCAGCGAAGGACATCTGGAATCCCGCCTGTGTCACGGCCTCGGGTCGCAGCAGCAGGACGACGAAGGCGGCATAGGCGACGTTGCGCAACGACAGGGCGCGCCGGTCGACCAGCAGCGCGACCAGCATGAAGGCCGCCATCACGAAGGCGCGCTCGGTGGCGACGCTGGCCCCCGACAGCCCGAGGTAGAGCAGCCCCGCCAGCAGCGCCCCGGCGGCCGCGGGCTTGCGGGTGTCGAGACGCAGCGCGAGCCAGGGCACCAGCGACAGCGCGGCGCGCAGGGCGAAGAACACCGCCCCGGTCAGCAGGCCCATGTGCAGGCCGGAGATCGCCAGCAGATGCGCGAGGTTCGACCGGCGCAGGTCCTCGACCCGGTCGGCGTCGAGCCCCGAGCGGTCGCCGGTGACGATGGCCGCCGCGAACCCGCCCATCGGGGCCGCGATCCGCGCCTGCAAGCCCTGCGACAGCGCCGTCCGCGCGGCATAGAGCCGGAGCGCCAGCCCCTCCGGCGGGGCGTCCTGCCACAGCATCAGGGGCGTGCGGGTGTAGCCGACCGCCCCCAGCCGCTCGAACCAGGCGAGGCGGCGGAAGTCGAAGCCGCCGGGCTCGACCGGGCCTTCGGGCGGAGACAGGTGTGCCGTGGCCATCACGATCTGGCCTGGCGCGGGGGTGAAGACGGGCGGCGGGCCATGCAGCGACAGGCGCACCCGTGCCGGGGTGCGGTCGGGCGGGATGTCGGCCATCCAGACCCGGTCGAGCGTCAGCCGCACCGCGTCCGAGCCGGAGCGGTCGATCTCGACGATCCGGCCCATCACCGGGCCATAGGCGCGCCAGCCCAGCACCGGCGCCGCGACCGCCTGCGTGCGCAGCGCCGCCAGCACCAGCCCCAGCAGCAGCGCGGCGCAGGTCCAGAGCGCGGGCCGCAGGGTCCATGGCCCGGCCGCCGCCCCGCCGACCGCCAGCAGGCCCGAGGCCCCGAGCGCCAGCACCAGCGCGCGCGGCGGCTCGACCGGCAGGGCGAAGTAGACCGCCGCCCCCGCGCCGAAGGCGACCGCCAGCCACGGGAACAGCGCGCGGCGCGAGACCGGCGGTCCGCGCAGCAGACGCGTGGCTTGTTCTCGGAAGCGCGATTGCCTA
>JAUHZL010000004.1 GCA_030425945.1 Alphaproteobacteria bacterium
TCGGGACCGGCGGGCGTGACGCTGCCCCGGCTGTCGGGCCGCAGGTTGCAGACGCTGGCGGTCATGCCGGGGAAGGGATCGAGCTCGCCGCCGAAGGCCCCGAGGCTGAGCGGCTGGACGTGGTATTCGAGGTCGGGCGTCTCGACATCCGGTCCCGAGCGCACGAAAGCGCCGAGCTGCGAGGGCGCCATCGACATCGGCCCGCGCCGCCGCAGCAGGTAGTCGAGCCCGATCCGTGCCTTGCCGTGCCAGGTGGCGGCCAGCGTGTTCAGCGTGACCGCGCCGCTGACACGGTAGGCGCAGCGCAGTTGCAGGTGGTCCTGCAGGTTGGCGCCGACGCCCGCGCGGTCGATCCGGGGCGTCAGGCCTGCCGCCTGCAACAGGTCCGCCGGGCCGATGCCGGACAGGTGCAGGATATGCGGCGAGCCGATCGCGCCCGCCGCGAGGATCACCTCGCGCCGCGCCCGGACGGTGATCCGCCGGTCGCCCTGCAGGTAGGTCAGACCGGTGACGGCCTGTCCGTCGAAGGTCAGGGTGGCGACCTGCGCCTCGGTCTCGATCCGGAGATTGGGCCGGGTCGCGCGGTGCGGGTGCAGGAAGGCCCGGTAGACGCTGTGCCGGAAGCCGGACCGCTGGGTGACGCGGAAATAGCCGACCCCCTCGTTGTCGCCGGTGTTGAAGTCGTCGGTTGCGGGGATGCCGGTCGCCTCGCAGGCGCGGGCGAAATCGTCGAGGATGTCCCAGCGCAGGCGCTGGTTCTCGACCCGCCACGGGCCGTCGGCGCCGTGCAGGTCCGAGGCGCCGTCGACGTAGTTCTCCGACCGCCGGAAGTAGGGCAGCACGTCGTCCCAGCCCCAGCCGGGATTGCCCATCTGCCGCCAGCCGTCATAGTCGGCGGCCTGTCCGCGCAGGTAGAGCATCCCGTTGATCGACGAGCAGCCGCCGAGCAGCTTGCCGCGCGGGTAAAGCAGCGACCGCCCGCCGAGACCCGGCTCGGCCTCTGTGCTCATCCGCCAGTCGGTGCGCGGGTTGCCGATGCAGTAGAGATAGCCGACCGGGATATGCACCCAGTGGTAGAGGTCGTTCTTCCCAGCCTCGAGCACCAGCACGCTGTTGCGCCCGTCCTCGCTGAGGCGCGCGGCAAGCACCGACCCCGCCGAGCCTGCGCCCACGACGATGAAATCCCATTCGGAATTCTGCATGACCGATCCTCCCCGGACCCGTGCTAGCCTCCGGGGGGCGGGTCGGCAAGCAGGCTCAGCGCTGCGCGGTCCGCCAGGTCGGGTGCATCCAAGGCTCGGCGTTCTCGGGCGGCAGCGCCGGGCGGCCCAGAACGTGATCGGCGGCCTTCTCGCCCACGAGGATCGAGGGCGCGTTGGTGTTGCCGTTGGTGATCTGCGGGAAGATCGAGCTGTCGGCCAGCCGCAGCCCCTCGACCCCGATGACGCGGGTTTCGGGATCGACCACCGCCATCGGATCGTCGGCCCGCCCCATGCGCGCGGTGCCGCAGGGGTGGTAGGCGCTTTCGGCGTGCTCGCGGATGAAGGCGTCGAGGGCGTCGTCGTCCTGCACCGCGTCGCCGGGCTGGATCTCGTGCCGGACATAGGGCTTGAAGGCGTCCTGCGCGAAGATCTCGCGGGTCAGGCGGATCGCGCGGCGGAAGTCGGTCCAGTCCTTCTCGTGCGACATGTAGTTGAAGACGATCTTCGGCGGGGCCTCGGGATCGGCGGAGCGCAGCGAGACATGCCCGCGCGAGGGCGAGCGCATCGGCCCGACATGGGCCTGGAAGCCGTGCCCCTCGGCGGCGGCGCGTCCGTCGTAGCGCACCGCGATGGGCAGGAAGTGGAACTGGATATCGGGGTAGGGGACGCCCGCCTGCGAGCGGATGAAGCCGGTGCTCTCGAACTGGTTCGACGCGCCCGGCCCCGAGCGGGTCAGCAGCCAGCGCGCGCCCACGTAGGCCTTGCCCAGCAGGTTCCAGTACCTGAACAGGCTGACAGGCTGCGAGGCGGCCATCTGGATGTAAAGCTCCAGGTGATCCTGCAGGTTCTGTCCGACGCCGGGGCGGTCCGCGACGACCGGGATGCCGTGCTGCGCCAGATGCGCGGCGGGACCGATGCCAGACAGCATCAGGAGTTTCGGCGAGTTGATCGACGAGGCCGCGAGGATCACCTCGCGCGTCGCGTGAACGGTCTCGGTCCGGCCGTGGCGGGCGATCTCGACCCCCGTGGCCCGGCCGTTCTCGATCACCACCTTCCGGGCCAAGCCGCGCACCACGGTGCAGCGCCCGGTGGCCTCGGCCGGGCGCAGGTAGGCGCGGGCGGCGGACCAGCGCTCGCCCTTCCAGACGGTCATCTCGAAGGGGCCGAACCCCTCCTGCTGCGCGCCATTGTAGTCGCCGGTGACCGGGTAGCCCGCCTGCCGCCCGGCCTCGACGAAGGCGCGGACCAGCGGGTTGTCGCGCTTGCCGCGCGTGATGTGGAGCGGGCCGTCGCTGCCGCGCCAGGACGGGTCGCCGCCGTGGCCGCCGTCGTGCCAGTGCTCCAGCCGCTTGAAATAGGGCAGGACGTCCGCGTAGCGCCAGCCGGTCGCGCCCATCTCGGCCCAAGTGTCGTAGTCGTGGGCATGGCCGCGCACGTAGATCATGCCGTTGATCGAGGACGAGCCGCCCAGCACCTTGCCGCGCGGCGTGGCGAGGCGGCGGTTGTTCAGTTGCGGCTCCGGCTCGGAGGCGAAGCCCCAGTCGTAGCGCGCCATGTTCATCGGGTAGCTCAGCGCGCCCGGCATCCTGATGAAGGGCCCGGCGTCGGTGCCGCCGTGCTCGATCACGAGGACCGAGCGTCCGGCTTCGGCCAGGCGGTAGGCCATCGCGCAGCCGGCGCTGCCCGCGCCGACGATCACATAATCGGCGGTCTGCATCAGAACGGGGCCGCGACGTCGCCGAGCCGCACGAAGACCGATTTCATCTGGCTGTAGTGGTTGATCGCGGCCTTCGAGTTCTCGCGCCCGACGCCCGACAGCTTGACGCCGCCGAAGGGGGCCTCGACCGGGGCGTCGTTGTAGGAGTTGATGAAGCAGCTGCCGGCGTTGAGTTGCGCGATGACCCGGTGCGCGCGGGAGAGGTCGGTGGTGAAGACCCCCGCCGACAGGCCGAACTCGGTCGCGTTGGCGCGGGCGATCACCTCGTCCTCGGTCTCGAACCCGAGCACCGCCATGACCGGGCCGAAGATTTCCTCGCGCGCGATGGTCATGTCATCGGTCACATCGGCAAAGACGGTGGGCCGGACGAACCAGCCGGGACCGTCGCCGGGCGTGCCGCCGGTGACGAGGCGCGCGCCCTCGGCCTTGCCCGCCTCGATGTAGCCCAGCACGATGTCGCGCTGACGGGCGCTGACCATCGGGCCGATGGTCGTCGCCTCTTCGCGTGGGTCGCCCAGCCGCGCCTGCGCCACGCGTTCGGCCAGCCGGGCGAGGAAACGCTCGCGGATGCCGGACTGCACGAAGACGCGGGTGCCGTTCGAACAGACCTGCCCGGTCGAGTAGAAGTTGCCGAGGATCGCGCCGCCGACGGCGTTTTCGAGGTCCGCGTCGTCGAAAACGATCAGGGGCGACTTGCCGCCCAGTTCCATCGTGACGTGCTTCATGCCGTCGGCGGCCGCGGCATAGACCTTGCGCCCGGTCGGCACCGAGCCGGTCAGCGAGACCTTGGCGACGCGCGGATCGGTGACCAGCGCCGCCCCGACATCGCCGCGCCCCTGCACCACGTTGTAAAGCCCGGGCGGGGCGCCGGCCTCGGTCAGGATCTCGGCGATCTTGAGGGCGCAGAGCGGGGTTTCCTCGGAGGGCTTGAAGACCATCGCGTTGCCGCAGGCCAGCGCGGGCGCGCCCTTCCAGCAGGCGATCTGGGTCGGGTAGTTCCACGCGCCGATGCCGACGCAGACGCCGAGCGGTTCGCGGATGGTATAGGTGAAGGCGTCCGGGCCGAGCGGGATGTGCTCGCCCGTCAGGCTGCCCGCGAGGCCGCCGAAATACTCGAACGCGTCGGCGCCCGAGGTGGCATCGGCGACGCGGGTCTCCTGGATCGGCTTGCCGGTGTCGAGGGTTTCAAGCTGGCTCAGCTCCTCGTTGCGCGCGCGCATGATCTCGGCGGCGCGCAGCAGGATACGGCCGCGCTCGCGCCCGGTCAGCTTCGCCCACTCGCGCTGCGCCCGCTCGGCAGCCGCCAGTGCGCGCTCGACCAGCGCGGGGGTGGCCGCGTGCAGGGTGGCGATCCGCTCGCCCGTCGCGGCGAAGATCACGGGAATCTCGGCCCCCGCGCTGTCCTCGACATAGGCGCCGTCGATGTAGTGGCTGGCAACGGGCTGGGCGGAGAGGGTCATAGGCGCTCCTTGTCGGTCTGACGGGTCAGGGCGGGGAGGACGGACACGGGGCTTTTCACCCGTGCCGTATGCTGCGAAGGTCGGGCCATCCGACCGGTGGTCCGACAACCGGGTTGCAATGTGGCCCGGACTGATGGATTGATTGGTCAATCAATAAGTCTGGAACGACCCGGACGTCAACAGCGGAGGTCCCCATGAAACATGCATCCCTCACATCCGTCCTCGCCCTGCTCGCCGCGGGCGCGGCCCACGCCGATTGCGGCACCGTCACCTTCTCGGACGTCGGCTGGACCGACATCACCGCCACCACCGCGGCCACCACGGTCGTGCTCGAGGCGCTCGGCTACGAGACCGACATCAAGGTGCTGTCGGTGCCGGTGACCTATACCTCGATGGCGGCTGGCGACATCGACATCTTCCTCGGCAACTGGATGCCGACGATGGAGGCCGACATCGCCCCCTACCGCGAGGCGGGCACGGTCGTGACCGTGCGCGAGAACCTCGAGGGCGCGAAGTACACGCTGGCCGTGAACAAGGCCGCGACCGATCTGGGCATCGCCGATTTCGCGGACATCGCCGCGCAGAAGGATGCGCTGGAGGGCAAGATCTACGGCATCGAGCCGGGCAACGACGGCAACCGCCTGATCATGGACATGATCGACGCCAATGCCTTCGGCCTCGACGGGTTCGAGGTGGTCGAAAGCTCCGAGCAGGGGATGCTGGCGCAGGTCGCCCGCGCCGACCGCCGAGGCGAGCCGGTGGTGTTCCTCGGCTGGGAACCGCACCCGATGAACGCCAATTTCGAGATGAGCTACCTGACCGGCGGCGACGACTGGTTCGGCCCGGACCTCGGCGGCGCGACGGTCTACACCAACACCCGCGCGGGCTATGCCGAGGAGTGCCCGAACGTCGGCGCGCTGCTCGGGAACCTGAAGTTCTCGCTGGCGATGGAGAACGAGATCATGGGCGCCATCCTGAACGACGGCACCGATCCGGCGGAAGCGGCGAAGGCCTGGCTGGCGGCGAACCCGGCGATGGTCGAGGGCTGGCTCGCCGGCGTCACCACCAAGGACGGTGGCGACGCGGTCGCGGCGGTCATGGGCGCGCTGGCCGAATGAGGTCAGGCGCCGCCCGTCGCCAGCGCGTCGTCGAGTTCGGCGGCGCGCCGGGCGGCGGGGCGGGCGTGGAGCCGGCCGACATAGGCGTCAAAGCCCGGCCGGTTCTCCATCGACCCGAACAGCACACCCCAGCCGATCTGCGAACCGAGGTAGACGTCGAGGGCCGAGAACTGCGCTCCCAGCAGCCACTCCCGCCCGTCGGACAGCAGGCCCTCAAGCGCGTCGAGCACGCTGGGCATGTCGCCATAGCCGACCCGGCCGCGCACCTCCGGGGTGTCGACGGTGATGCCAAGCGAGGCGTTGGTCACGGCGGCCTCGACCGGACCGGCGGCGAAGAACATTCAGCGCAGGTAGGCGCCGCGATCGGGGCTGCCCGGCGCCGGGGCCAGACCCGCCTCCGGAAAGGCATCGGCGAGGTAGGTGCAGATCGCCGCGCATTCGGTCACGACCACGTCGCCGTGGGTGACGGTGGGCACCTTGGCCATCGGGTTCAGCGCCAGATACTCGGGCGTGCGCATCTCGGCCCCGTAGGCCAGCACCCGCGTGGCGTAGCGCTGGCCGAGTTCTTCGAGCATCAGGCGGGCAATCCGCCCCCGCGACATCGGGTTGGTATAGAGGGTCAGGTCGGCCATTCTGTGCTCCATCCGGCTGGGACAACGAAAGGATAGCACTTGGACTGGCTGACCGACACCAAGATCCCCGTCGGCAAGGCGGCGGCCGAGGTCTTCGACTGGCTCCAGTTTCACGGCGCGTGGTTCTTCGACGGGCTGTCGGTGGCGATGGAGTCGATGATCGACGCGATCCTGTGGGTCCTGCAGACGCCGAACCCGCTGGTGGTGGTCGCGGTCTTCGTCGCGCTGACCTGGTACCTGCAACGGCGCTGGACGACCGCGCTCTTCGTGGCGCTGGGGTTCCTGTTCATCCTCAACCAGGGCTACTGGGAAGAGACCACCGAAAGCCTGACGCTGGTGCTGTCGGCCTGCGTCGTCTGCATGGCGATCGGCGTGCCCATCGGCATCGCGGCCGCGCACCGCCCGAGGCTCTATGCCGGGATGCGCCCGGTGCTGGACCTGATGCAGACGCTGCCGACCTTCGTCTACCTGATCCCCGCCATCGTCTTCTTCGGCATCGGCATGGTGCCGGGCCTGATCGCCACGGTGATCTTCGTGGTCCCGGCCCCGATCCGGCTGACCTATCTGGGCGTGGTCTCGACGCCGCAGCCGCTGCTGGAGGCCGCGCGCGCCTTCGGGGCGACGCCGGGCCAGGTGCTGCGCAAGGTCGAGCTGCCCTATGCCTTTCCGCAGATCATGGCCGGGCTGAACCAGACCATCATGCTGTCGCTGTCGATGGTGGTGATCGCGGCGCTGGTGGGCGCGGACGGCCTCGGCGTGCCGGTGGTGCGGGCGCTGAACCAGGTCAACACCGCGCTCGGCTTCGAGTCGGGGATCGTGATCGTCGTGGTGGCGATCATGCTGGACCGGATGCTGAACCTCGGGGGGCGGAAATGAGCGTCGCGGTCCGTATCGACAACGTCTCGATCGTGTTCGGAGACAAGCCCGACGCCGCGCTGCCGCTGATGGACGCGGGCAAGGAGCGCGGCGAGATCCAGTCGGCCACCGGCCAGATCCTCGGGGTGCACGACTGCTCGCTCGATGTGGAGGAAGGCGAGATCCTCGTTCTGATGGGCCTCTCGGGCTCGGGAAAGTCGACGCTTCTGCGCGCGGTCAACGGGCTGAACCCGGTCGTGCGCGGCGCGGTCAGCGTGCATGACGGGCAGGGCATGGTGAACGTCACCGAGGCCGACACCACCACCCTGCGCCGGATCCGGATGCGCCATGTCGCGATGGTCTTCCAGCAGTTCGGCCTGCTGCCCTGGCGCAGCGTGCGCGAGAACGCGGGCCTCGGCCTCGAACTGGCGGGCGTCCCGGCCCGCGAGGCGCGCGAGCGGGTCGAGGCGCAACTGGCGCTGGTCGGGCTGTCGGACTGGGCGGACCGCAAGGTGGGCGAGTTGTCGGGGGGCATGCAGCAGCGCGTGGGGCTCGCGCGGGCCTTCGCGACCGACGCGCCGATCCTGCTGATGGACGAGCCGTTCTCGGCCCTCGATCCCCTGATCCGCACCAAGCTGCAGGACGAACTGCTGGAGTTGCAGCAGAAACTGAAGCGGACGCTGATCTTCGTCAGTCACGACCTCGACGAGGCGTTCAAGCTGGGCAACTGCATCGCCATCATGGAGGGCGGCCGGATCGTGCAGGCGGGGACGCCGCAGGACATCTTCCGCGACCCGAAGAACGACTACGTCGCCGATTTCGTGCGCCACATGAACCCGCTGGGCGTGCTGCGCGCGCGCGACCTGATGGAGCCGGTGACGGGCGAGACCGGCGGCGAGATCCCCGCCGACATGCTGATCCGCGACGGGATGGACCGGCTGATCGGGGCCGACCGCCCGCTGGCGGTGGTCGAGGGGGGCCGGGTCATCGGCCAGCTCGGCAAGGACAACATGCTGAAGGGGCTCTGCGCCGCGCCGGGCGATGCGGCGCCGGGACCGGCTCCATGACATCCCCGGCGCGCCCTGCCGGGGGGACGCGGCCGCGCACGTCGCTGGCCGAGGAGCGGCGCGCCATGCTGATCGCGGCCACGGTGGCCGAGATCCACGCGCGCGGCTCGCTCGGGGTGACGATGCAGGGGATCGCGGCGCGGGCCGGTGTCTCGGGGCCGCTGGCGTCGCATTACTTCGGCAGCAAGGATGCGCTGATCCTCGCCGCCCTGCGCGACATGCTGGAGCGGCTGCGGCAGGACGTGGTGGCCGCCTTGCGCGCCTCCGACACTCCCCGTGCGCGCCTCTCGGCGATCGTGGCCGCGAATTTCGGCCCGCAGCAATTCCAGGCCCACACCATCGCGGCCTGGCTGAACTTCTACGTCCGTGCGCTCGGCGAGCCCGAGGCGCGCCGCCTGCTGCGGGTCTACCTGCGGCGCCTGAACTCGAACCTGCTGCACGCCGCGGGCGCGCTCCTGCCCCGCGAGGAGGCCGAGGCGCTGGCCGAAACCGTCTCGGCGCTGATCGACGGGTTCTACCTGCGCCACGCCCTGCGCCGCCGCCCGCCGGACGCCGCGCATGTGAAGGCGCGGATCGAAACGGTGATCCGCCTCGCGCTCGGCGAACCCCGGATCTGAGCCGCGCCCCCTTGCGGCCTCGCGCCGGGTCGCGTTTCCTGCCGCCATGACCGATCCTGCTTCCCCCTGGCTGCGCTTCGACGATCTCGTGCTCGACGGCGCGCTGGTGCGCTTCGGCGACCGGGTGGACGATGCCGCCAACCGCGCCGCCGTGGCCTATGCCGAGGCGGTGCGCGCCGAGGCCCTGCCGGGGGTCGAGGAGGTGGCGATCGGTCCGGTCTCGGTCCTGGTGCGGGTCGATCCGCTCGCCCCGGCGCGCGCGGTCACGCTGGCGCGGCTGCGCGACCTGCTGGCCGCCCGCGACTGGCACCGCGCCGCCCCGCCGCCGGGGCGCCGGCTGTGGACGGTCCCGGCCTCGTTCGAGGGAGACGACGCCCCGCAACTGGCCGAGGCCGCCGCGCTGGCCGGGTGCAGCGTTGCGGAAGCCATCGCCGCGCTGACGGCCGAACCGCTGCGGGTCCTGTCCCTGGGCTTCGCGCCGGGCCAGCCCTACCTCGGCACGCTGCCCGAGGCGTGGAACCTGCCCCGCCAGGCGGGCCTGACCCCGCAGGTGCCCGCGGGCGCGATCACCGTTGCCGTGCGGCAGATCGTGCTCTTCGCGAACCCGTCGCCCACCGGCTGGCGGCAGGTCGGGCGCTGCGGCTTCCGCCTCTACCGTCCCGGCGCTGCGGACCCGTTCCCGCTGCGCCCCGGCGACTTCGTGCGCTTCAAGCCCGTCGCGCCCGCGGCGCTGGCCGAGGCCGAGGCCCGCCCGGACGGCGGCGCGTCCTGCGAGGCCGCGCCATGAGGGGGGCGCTGACGGTTCTCGCCATCGCCCCGGGCGTGACGGTGCAGGACGAGGGGCGGCCGGGCTGGCTGATGCAGGGCCTGTCGCGCGGCGGGGCTGCGGACCGGCTGGCGCTGGCCGAGGGGGCCGCGCTGCTGGGCCAGTCCCCGACCTGCGCCGCGTTCGAGATGGTCGGGGCAGGCGGCCGGTTTCGCGCCGAGCGCCCGCTGCGGATCGCGCTCACCGGTGCCGAGATGGACGCCCGGATCGACGGGCGCGCCCTGCGCTGGACGGCCAGCCACCGGATGGAGCCGGGGGACGTGCTGGAGATCGGCGGCGCGCGGCGCGGCAGTTATGGCTACCTGCATGTCGGCGGGGGGCTTGATACGGCCGTGGAACTCGGCAGCCGCGCGGCCCACCTGACCTGCCGGATCGGGCGGCGGGTCGCGGCCGGGGACAGCTATGCCACCCGCCCGGACCCCGATCCCGAGGGCCGCGCACAGGTTCTGGCGGTCGAGGACCGCCTGTCGGGCGGCACGCTGCGCCTCGTGCCGGGGCCGCAGACGGACCTGTTCCCGGAGCCGGTGCGGGCGGGCCTCGAAACCCTGACCTTCCGCCGCCTGCCGCGCGCCAGCCGGCAGGGCGTTCCGCTGGGCGCGCTCGGGGGGGAGGCGGGCCTCGACGGGGCGGCCGGGCTGACGGTGGTCTCGGACCTCGTGCAGCCGGGCGACGTGCAGGTGCTGGGCGACGGCACGCCGATGGTGCTGGGCCCGGAATGCCAGACGACGGGGGGCTATCCGCGGCTCGGGCGCGTCCACCCCGCCGACCTGCCCCGTGCGCTGCAGGCCCCGCCGGGGGCCGACCTGCGGTTC
Organism: Alphaproteobacteria bacterium; assembly: GCA_030425945.1. Classification (GTDB taxonomy): domain Bacteria; phylum Pseudomonadota; class Alphaproteobacteria; order Rhodobacterales; family Rhodobacteraceae; genus Dinoroseobacter. Next base: position 10,307 of record JAUHZL010000004.1, read on the forward strand.
GCCTGGATCACGCCCGCCGAGGCGCTGAGGCTCGAAGCCGCCCGCCGGGCCGCGACGTCCGACCTGCCGTTCCGCCTGTCGCCGCTGGTGCGCCACCCGTCCGAGGTTCCCGACCTCTTGACCCGGCAGCTCATCGGGGGTGTCGTCAGCGGGCATCCCGACCACCACCCCCTCGACCCGGAGCCCGACAGCCGATGACCCTGACCGTCGATCTGAACGCCGACATGGGCGAGGGCTACGGCCCCTGGAAGATGGGCGACGACGCGGCCCTGCTCGACATCGTGACCTCGGCCAACATCGCCTGCGGGTTCCATGCGGGCGACCCGGACACGATGGCGGCGACGATGCGGACGGCGGTGGCGCGGGGCGTGGGTCTCGGGGCCCACCCGGGCTTTGCCGACCTGCAGGGGTTCGGGCGGCGGCGGATGGACGTGGCGGCGGACAGCCTCGCCAACCTGCTGCGCTACCAGGTGGGCGCGGCGCAGGCGATGGCGATGGCGGCGGGCGGGCGGCTGAACCACCTCAAGCTGCACGGCGCGCTGTCGAACATGACCTCCGAGGACGAGGAGATGGCGAAGCGCTGCTACGACGCGGTGCTGAGCGTCGCGCCCGACCTCGTGGTGATGGTGCTGGCCGCCACGGCGCAGGAGCGCGCGGCACAGGCGCTCGGCGTGGCCTTCGCGGGCGAGATCTTCGCCGATCGCGCCTATAACGACGATGCCACGCTGGTCGACCGCAGGCTGCCCGGCGCGGTGCTGCACGACGCGGCCGAGGCCACCGACCGCATCGCCGCGATGGTGAAGGACGGCGCGATCCACTGTGTCTCGGGGCACCGGATCGAGGCGCGGATCGACACGATCTGCGTGCACGGCGACAGTCCGACGGCGGTGGCGATGGCCGGGGCGGTGCGCAGCGGTCTCGCGGCGCGCGGCATCACCGTGGCGCGGCTTCGCGCCGCGTCCTGAGCCGCCAGATTTTTCTTGAAACAACCCGGCTTGCGCACTAGAACAGTGCCACTTCGGTTCGGACGGGTGCCCGTTCGATGAAAAGGGAACACGGTGCGGGCCTTCGGGCGCAAATCCGTGACTGCCCCCGCAACTGTAAGCGGTGAGTGCGGCCTGACGATGCCACTGGGACGGGTTTCGATCCCCCGGGAAGGCCAGTCCGCGCAGCGACCCGCGAGTCAGGAGACCTGCCGAGGTGATCACCCAGTCCGGGTGCGGGGCGCGCTCGGGTCTACGGTCCTTCCGTCGTGGTGACAGCACTTCGCGTCCTCGGAAGCCGGTCTTCCGGGGACTTCACACCACGTTTTCCGGTGGCCGCGTGCGTGCGCCCCCGGTGCCCCGAGAAGGTCCCGACCCATGACGTTCCCCGGACTTGCCCGCGTCGGCGTTTCCGTCCTTGCCCTTGCCGTCGCAGCCCCCGCCGCCGCGCAAGAGGCCTTCGTGCTGGATGAGCTTGTCTTTTCCGGCGGCCTGACGCCGATCACCGCCGACAGTTTCGGGCGATCGGTGCGCGTGATCGATACCGCCGAGATCGAGCAGTCGGGTCTCGACTCGCTCTCCGCGCTGCTGCGCGCGGTGCCGGGGGTGACGGTCTCGAACGGCGGGACCAACCAGCTGCGCATCCGCGGCAGCGAGGACAACCATACCCTGATCCTCGTCGACGGGGTCGAGGTGCAGCTTCCGTCGAGCGGCTATTACGAGCTTGGCAACCTGATGCTGAGCGACATCGCCCGGATCGAGGTCCTGAAGGGTCCGCAATCGGCGCTCTACGGGGCCAACGCCGCCGGCGGTGTCATCTCGATCACGACCCTGCGCGGCGATGCCGGCGGGACGGAAACGACCGCCTTCGTCGAGCTGGGCACCCAGAAGACGCAGGCGGCGGGGCTGAGTTTCCGGCAGTCGGGCGAGCGGCTCGACATCGGCCTCTCCCTCACCCGGCGGACGAGCGACGGGTTCGATCTGTCGAACGATGTCGGCGGGACCCCGGACAAGCGGGACAGCGCCTCGCTGACACTGAACGGCACCTACCGGGTCAGCGACCTCGTCACGCTGGATTTCGGGTTCCGGGCGCTGGAGCGGGTCGAGGGATATGACGACCTGACCTTCCCGTTCGGGATTGCCAACGCGAAGGCGGATTACGTCATCGATGCCCCGAACAACTTCCGCTTCGACACCGAGCGCCAGGGTCACCTCGGGCTGACCGTGGCGGGCGAGGGCGGACGGGTCGAACATGCCTTGCGGTTTGCCCGGGCAGGCGGGACCCAGCAGTTCAATGCCTTCACGCCGAACGACTTCTCGCGGTCCCAGTTGCAGTACCGGGCGACGATCGGCCTCGACGGCACGCTCGACAGCGCGCGGCATACCTTGACGGCGCTGCTCGAGACCGAAACCGAGACCCTGCGGAACACCTCGAGCTTCAACCGGACGACCCGCTCGGGCGCTCTCGAGTACCGGGCGGCCTTCGAGGGGGGCCTCGACGTGCAGGCCGGGTTGCGCTTCGACGACAACGAGAGCTTCGCGGACAGCCGGACGTGGAACCTCGGCCTCAGCTATGCCCTCGGTGAAGACACCCGCCTGCGGGCCTCGGCCGGAACCGGCGTCGTGAACCCGACGCTGATCGAGCAGTTCGGCTTCTTCAACAACTACATCGCCAACCCCAACCTGACGCCGGAACGCAGCTTCGGGGCCGATGTCGGGATCGAGCACCGGTTCTGGGACGGCCGCGCTTCCGTGGAGCTGACCCTCTTCAGCAACACGATCACGGACCGGATCGACAACCAGACGGTCGGCGGCAACGTCCAGCCGGTGAACCTGGCGGGCGAGAGCACCCAGCGCGGGGCCGAATTCAGCCTGTTGGCCAGCCTGTTCGAGGGCCTCGATGCCGCGCTCGGCTACACCTATCTCGACGCCCGGGATCCGAACGGCAGCCAGACCGAACGGAAGCCGCGTCACACCGTGACGCTGGCGCTTGCCGTCGATGCCTTCGACGGGCGCGGCCGCTTCGGTTTCAACGTGCGACACGTCGCGGGAATGGTGGACGAGGACCAGCGCACGAATGTCAACGTGCCCATCGCGGATTACTCGGTGGTGGGCCTGACCGGCAGCTACGACCTGACGGACAAGGCGCAGCTCTATGGGCGGATCGATAACCTGCTGGACGCGACCTACGAGGAGAACTGGGGCTATGTCGCACCGGGGCGCAGTCTCGCCTTCGGCGTCCGGACCCGGTTCTGAAACGATGGTCGGGGCGAGGCAGGCGGCAGGTCGGCGGTTAGGGGTTTTCCTCACCGGTCTGCTTGCGCTCGCCCCGTCTCTGCCCGCTGTCGCCGACACGCCCGCGCGCGTCGTGTCGATGAACCTCTGCACCGACCTTCTCGCGATGGAGCTGGCCGCACCGGGGCAGCTGGTGTCGGTCAGCCATATCGCGCGCGATCCGCTGGTCTCGCCGCTCGCCGAGGCCGCCGCGCAGTATCCGGGGAACCGGGGCGGGGCGGAAGAGATCTTCCTGATGCAGCCCGATCTCGTCTTGGCCGGTGTGTGGACCGACCCGGTCGCGGTGGGCATGCTGCGGCGGCTCGGGATCGAGGTCGTGCAGGTCGACGTGGTGACCGAGCTCGACGAGGTCGCCGACCGGGTCCGGCAGGTGGGCGCGCTGCTCGGGCAGTCCGCGCGGGCCGAGGCCGTCGCGCACGACTACCTCGCCCGTCTCGCCAGCCTGCGGGAGGCGGCGGCGGCGATCCCGGCGGACGCGCGCCGTGTGGCCGAGTTCTATTACCCGAACGGCTACAGCCTCGGGGTCAACACGATGTCCCACGAGATCCTGCGCGCCGCCGGCTTCGCGCACCTGGCCGAGGCCGAGGGCCGCGCCTATTCGGGCACCCTGCCACTGGAGAAGCTGGTGCTGTCGGGGCCCGACCTCGTGATCCGGTCCGAGACCTATGCCGGAGCGTCGCGCTCGGAAGAGGTGCTGGGCCACCCCGCGCTGGTCGCTCTGGCCGCCGGACCGCATGGCTATCGCAGCACGGCGGACTGGATCTGCGGCGTGCCGCAGGTGCTGACGGCGGTCGACGACCTGGCCGGGCACCGCGCCCGGATGGAGGCCGGGGAATGAGGCCCGGCGTGCAGGCCCTGTCGCTGGGCGGCCTCGTCGGGCTGCTTTTCGCGGTGTCGCTGCTGATCGGCCCGGCGCAGCTCGGGGCGGGGGAAAGCCTGCGCGCGCTCTGGTCGGGCGAGGGGGGCGCGACGGTCCTCGTGATGCGCGAGATCCGCCTGCCGCGCGCGCTGCTCGCCGCGATGGTCGGGGCGGTTCTGGGCCTGTCTGGTGCGGCCTTGCAGGGCTACCTGCGCAACCCGCTGGCCGAGCCGGGCCTGATCGGCGTCTCGGGCGCGGCGGCGCTGGGGGCGGTGATCGCGCTGCAGACCGGGCTTGCCGGGGCCGCGACGCTGGCCTTGCCGCTGAGCGGGCTGGCGGGCGCGCTGGTGGCGGTCCTGATCGTGCTGCTGCTGGCCGGGCCGCGCGGCGGCGCGCTGACGCTGATCCTCGCCGGGATCGCCGTCTCGGCGCTGGCGGGCGCGCTGACGGCGCTGGTCCTGAACCTGTCGCCCAACCCCTTCGCGGCCTCGGAAATCGTGTTCTGGACGCTGGGCTCGCTGGCCGACCGGTCGATGGTCCACGTGGCGCTGGCGGCCCCCTTCATCGGCCTTGCCATGGTCGCGCTGCTGTCGCAGGCGCGCGCCCTCGATGCGCTGACGCTGGGCGAGGACGCGGCGCAGGCGATGGGCGTGTCGCTGACCCGCGTGCGGCTGACGCTGGTGCTGGCCATCGCCGCGGGGGTGGGGGCCGCGACCGCCGTGGCCGGGGCCATCGGCTTCGTCGGGCTGGTGGTGCCGCACCTGCTGCGGCGTTGGGTGGGCGCGCGTCCGGGGCGGCTGCTCTGGGCCTCGGCGCTCGGCGGTGCGGCGCTGGTGCTGGCGGCGGACATCGCGGTGCGGCTGATCGCGCCGGACCGGGACCTGAAGCTGGGGGTCATCATGGCGCTGATCGGCGCGCCGCTCTTCCTGCACCTGATCTGGCGGACGAGGGCCGAGGCATGAGCGGGCTGACCCTCCGCGACCTGACCGTGAAGCGCGGCGAGTGCCCGGTGGTGGACCATGTCTCGCTGACCGTGGCCCCGGGCGAGGTGGTCGGCCTGATCGGTCCGAACGGGGCGGGGAAGACGACGCTGATGCGCGCCGCGCTGGGATTGCTGCGCAGCGAAGGGTCCTCGTCGCTGCTGGCGCTGGGGCCGGCCGAGCGCGCGCGCGCGGCGGCGTGGCTGCCGCAGGCGCGGGAAATCGCCTGGCCGGTGTCGGTCGAAACGCTGGTCCGGCTCGGGCGGATGCCGCACGGGGCAGGGACCTCGCCCGCGGACGATGCGGCCGTTGATGCTGCGCTGCAGCGGTGCGGGTTGGAAAGCTTCCGGACCCGCAGCGCCACCGCGCTGTCGGGGGGCGAGCAGGCGCGGGTCCTGATCGCCCGGGCGCTGGCCCAGGACGCGCCGCTGCTGATGGCGGACGAGCCTATCGCGGGCCTCGATCCCGCGGCCCAGATCCAGATCATGCAGGTTTTCCAGACCCTTGCGGGCGACGGCAAGGCGGTCCTCGTCTCGCTGCACGACCTCGGCCTGGCCGCACGGCATTGCACGCGGCTCGCGCTGCTGCACCGGGGGCGGCTGGTGGCCGAGGGGCCGGCACGCGACGTTCTCGCTGCGCAGCATCTGGCCGCGACCTTCGGCATTTCCGGGGCCTTCGTCGAGACGCCGTCCGGGCCGCTCTTCCAGACTCTGGAGGTGCTGAGATGATCGAGATGACCGTCGACCGGCCGTGGATCGACGCGCGTTTCGCCGCGCCGCAGCATGTGCTGAGCTGGACGCTGAACCGGCCCGGTCTCGTGCGGACAGACCGGCTGCAGTGGCGCGAGGTGCGCGATGCCGACCTGCACGCAGACTTCGAGGTGGCCGCGTGGCTGGAGGCGGAACTGGCGGCCCGGGACGCGCGGGACGTGCCGTGCTTCCTGACCTCGCGCGACGTCCGGCGCGTCGTGCGCCGCGATTCCTATGTCGAGGGGCAGGAGGTGACCTGCCTCGCCACGGTCGGCCTGTCGAATGCCGAGCGGATCGGGACGCGTCTCCCGGTCGCGGCGGCGGTGGCCGGCACCATCAACGTTGTGGTGGCCACCGCCACCGGCCTGACCGAGGCCGCACGGCTGGAGGCGCTGGCGATGGCAGCGCAGGCGCGGACCGTGGCGGTGCTGGAGGCCGGGATCGTCCTGCCGACCGGCCTCGCCACCGGGACCGGCACGGACTGCATCGCCGTGGCGGCGCCGGAGGGCGGGACGGCCTTTGCGGGCCTGCACACCGCGCTCGGCGAGGCAATCGGGCGCGCGGTCCTCGGGGCGGTGCGCGAGGGGATCGAGACTTGGCAGGCCGAGACGGCCGCGGCGGAGGGAACGGCATGAGCGATCTGATCGGGTTTCTCGACCGGGGCGGCCCGGCGATGGTGGCCATCGCGGCGCTGTCGGTGGCAACGCTGGCCCTGATCTTCTGGAAGCTCTGGCAGTTCCTGCGCCTCGGCGTCTGGGGCGGCGCCCCGGTCGAGGCCGCGCTGGCGGCATGGAGGCAGGGCGACCGGGACGCCGCGCAACGGGCGCTGGCGAGTGGCAAGGGGCTGCGCGTGGCGGTCCTCGCGGCGGCGATGACCGCGGCGCAGCGCCTGCCGGGACCCGCTGCCCGCGAGGAGACCGAGCGCCATGCCCGCCGGGCGCTGGCCGAAACCCGGCAGGGCCTGCGGGCGCTGGAACTGATCGCGGCGATTGCGCCGCTGCTGGGCCTGCTCGGGACCGTGCTCGGCATGATCGGGGCCTTCCAGGCGCTGCAGGCGACCGGCAACCGCGCCGATCCGGCGGTGCTGGCGGGCGGCATCTGGGAGGCGCTGCTGACCACGGCGGCGGGGATGGCGGTGGCAATCCCGGCCTCGGCGGCGCTGACGTGGTTCGAGGCGGTGGCCGACGGCCTGCAGGCCGACCTCGAGGACGCGGCGACGCAGGTCCTGCTGGCGACAGAGGACGAGACATGACCTTCGGTGCGGCCCGGCGCGCGCGGCGTCCCTCGCTGACGCCGATGATCGACGTGGTGTTCCTCCTGCTGGTGTTCTTCATGCTGGCGGCGCGGTTCGGTCTGGACCAGACGCTGCCCATCGCGCTGGCCGCGACCGGCACCGGGGGAGAGTGGGACGGCGCGCCGCGCCTCGTCGAGGTCACGCCGGACGGGCCGCGCCTGAACGGGGTGCCGGTGGCGCTGTCCGACCTCGCCACGCGCTTGGCGCCGCTCTTGCCCGCACCCGACGCGCCGGTTCTCGTGCGCGCGGGTGAGGGGGCCGGGATGCAGGCGCTCGTCGATGTACTGGGCGTGTTGCAGGACACGGGGACCGGGACCCCCGTGCTGGTCGGCGAATGATGCGGCTGGCCGATCCCGGCGCCCGGGCGCGGCGGACCACCGAGCCGGTCGTGCCGATGATCAACGTGGTGTTCCTGCTTCTGGTGTTCTTCCTGATCACCGCGGTGATCGCGCCGCCCGATCCGCTGCCGGTCGTGCTGCCGGAAGGGCCGGAGGGGGCCGTGGCGGAGGGCGAGACGGCGCTGTTCCTCGCCGCCGACGGACGCGTGTCCTACGGCGGGGCCGAGGGCGAGGCGGTCTATGCCCTGCTGACGCCCGGTCCGCTGGAGGTTCGGGCCGATGCCGGGGCGGATGCGCGGGCCTTCGCGGCGCTCGCCGTGCGGCTGCGCGCGGCGGGTGTGACCGAGATGCGGCTGGTGACGGTTGCGGGAGAGGGGTCATGAGGGGGCTGGAGGCGGTCGTCTTCACCGGTCTCGCGGGCCTCGTTCACGCGGCGGTGTTCCTTGGCGCGGGGCTGGGCGATCCGGCCGGGGGCGCGCAGGGCGCGGGCGACGGCGGTGCGGATGTCGTGACCCTCGCGGCGGTGCCCGAATGGACCGCGCTCGCCGAAAGCTGGGACCGCGCGCCTGAGGTTGCGACCGACGCGACGACCCTTGCCGCGCTGACCGAGCCGTCCCGTGCCCCGCTGGCCCCGGCGACCCACCCCGCGGAGCTGCCCGCCCGCCCGGTACTGGACCGGCCCGACCTGCCGGTGGAGGCGCCGGTCCTCGCCGACGCCCCGCTGTCGATCCCGGCGCAGCCGGTTGACGTGCCGGGTCTGCCGGTCCTGCCCGCGCCGTCCCCCGCCCCGGTGCCGGAGCGGACCGCGGCCCTCGCGCCGCCGCCGCTGCCGCCGCGTGCGCCCATGCCCGACACGCGCCCGGCAACGCCCCGGGCCTCGGATCTCGCGGTGGCCAGCGCCCCGCGTCCGCCGCAACGTCCCGAACGGGTCGAGCGCGCCTCGGCCCCCGCCACCGAACCGGCCCGCCCGGCGCGGCAGGCCGCGGGCAGCGGCGCGGCCGCCGTGGGCGGCCACCAGGGACAGGCCCCGGCCGCCACGCTGAGCGCGGGACAGCGCAACAGCCTGATGGCCGGGTGGGGGGCCGAAATCCGCGCCCGGATCGACCGCGCGCGGCCCCGGGTTTCGGGCCGGGGCGTCGTGACACTGGCGCTGCGGGTCGGGCGGGACGGGCGGCTGGCCGGGGTCTCGGTCGCGGGATCGTCGGGCAATCCGGACCTCGACCGTGCGGCCGTGCGGGCCGTCGAGGGAGCCGGGCGCTTCCCCGCCGCCCCGGCGCAACTGACCGAGGCGGCCTATGGCTTCACCTTACCGGTGCGGTTCCGCTAACCTCCGCGCAGCGAGGGAGGAATCGCCGATGCCGTGGATCGACCAGTTCAAGGGGCTCTCGGGCCTCAGCCCCTCCATCCGCGAGATGCTGGTCAACCGCTCGACGGTGGTCGACGTGCCCGAAGGCACGGTGATCTTCGGTCCCGGCAAGGCGCCCGATAACCTGCTGCTGCTGCTCAAGGGCACGGTGCGGGTCCAGCAGCTTTCGGAAAGCGGGCGCGAGATCGTGCTCTACCGGGTGAACGCGGGCGAAAGCTGCGTACTGACCACCGCCTGCCTGCTGGCCTACGAGGACTATTCCGCCGAGGGGATCGCCGAGACCGATGTCAGCGCGGTCGCCATTCCGCGCAGCGTCTTCGACGATCTGGTGTCGCAGTCCGAGATATTCCGGCGCTTCGTCTTCTCGGCCTATTCGCGGCGGATCACCGATCTCTTCTACATCATCGAGGAGATCGCCTTCCGCCGGGTGGACCTGCGCCTGGCGCAGAAGCTGATCGAACGCGCCCACGGCACCGACGAGGTCAAGGCGACCCATGCCCAGATGGCCTCGGAACTGGGGACCGCGCGCGAGGTGGTCAGCCGCCAGCTGTCCGAGTTCCAGCGCCGGGGCTGGATCGCCCAGTCGCGGGGGGAAATCCACCTCGCCGACCGCGCCGCGCTCGAGGCTTTTGCCGCCTCCGACTGAGCGCGCCCCCTCCGAAATCATGTGCGGCAGACTGTCCGTATCGCTGTGTGACTGTTGTCACTGAGCGCGCGCGCCGACGGGCGTAACCGGGAGGCGAGCCGGAATACCGGCGCATACCGTGACCCCGGAGGACCACCCCATGACCTATCCCGCCGTTGACCTCACCGTGACGCCCGAAGTGAAGGCCTTCTTCGACCCGGCGACCTTCACGATCTCCTATGTCGTCAAAGACCCCAACTCGTCGAGCTGCGCCATCGTCGACTCGGTCATGGACATCGACTACGCCGCCGGGCGCGTCACCTACGACCACGCCGACGAGCTGATCGCCTATGTCCGCGACAACGGCCTGACGCTGGAATGGCAGATCGAGACCCACGTCCACGCCGACCACCTGTCGGCCGCGCCCTATATCCAGCAGGCGCTCGGCGGCAAGATCGGCGTCGGCACCAACATCACCGTGGTGCAGGAGGTATTCGGCAAGGTCTTCAACGAGGGCACCGAGTTCCAGCGCGACGGCTCGCAGTTCGACAAGCTGTTCGAGGACGGCGACACCTACATGGTGGGCGGCATGAAGTGCTTCGCGATGCACACCCCGGGCCATACCCCGGCCTGCATGACCCACGTGATGGGCGACGCGGCCTTCGTCGGCGACACGCTCTTCATGCCCGACATGGGTTCGGCGCGGGCCGACTTCCCCGGCGGCGACGCGGGCACGCTCTACGACTCGATCCAGAAGGTCCTCGCGCTGCCGGACGCGACGCGCCTCTTCATGTGCCACGACTACGCGCCGGGCGGCCGGGATTATGCCTGGGAAACCACCGTCGCCGACGAGAAGGCGTCCAACATCCATGTCGGCGAAGGCAAGACCCGCGACGAGTTCATCAAGTTCCGCACCGAGCGGGACGCGACGCTGGACATGCCGCGCCTGATCATTCCGTCGCTGCAGGTCAACATGCGGGCCGGCGAGGTTCCGAAGGACAAGGACGGCAACAAGATGCTCAAGGTCCCGGTCAACATTCTCTGAGTGGCCCGACAGCAAGACCAACGAAAAAGGAACGACCCGGATGACCACCTTCAAGGCAATCACCGCCGGCCTCTCGGTCAGCGAACAGATCACCCCCGCCATGCTGCGGGACATCGCGGACCAGGGCTACAAGGCCGTGATCTGCAACCGCCCCGACGGCGAGGGCATGGACCAGCCGACCTTCGACGAGATCGAGGCGGCCGCCCGCGCGGCGGGCCTGCAGGCGCGCTACCTGCCGATCACACAAGGCAAGGTGACGGATGAGGATGCCGCCGCCTTCGGCGCAATGATGCAGGAACTGCCGAAGCCCGTGCTGGCGTTCTGCCGCTCGGGCATGCGTTCGGCGACGCTGTGGTCGCTGTCCGTCGCGAAGGAGAAGTCGGTGGCCGACATCCTCGCCGCGACCAAGGCAGCGGGCTACGACATGGGCGGCGTGGTGCGCCGGATCGCCAATGGCGGCAAGACGCCCACCGACCGCGCAGACGCCAGCTACCAGGTGGTGATCGTCGGCGGCGGGGCGGCCGGGATCTCGGTCGCGGCCTCGCTGAAGGCCCGCAAGCCCGAGGTCGAGATCGCCATCATCGATCCCGCCGACATCCACTACTACCAGCCGGGCTGGACGATGGTCGGCGGCGGCGTCTTCGAGGCCGCCAGCACCGCCCGCACGATGGGCTCGCTGATCCCGGCGGGCGTGCACTGGATCAAGGCCGCCGTCGCCGCCTTTGAGCCCGAGAACAACGCGGTGATCCTCGACGGCTGCCGGGTGGTGAAATACGACCGGCTGATCGTGTGCCCGGGTCTGAAGCTCGACTGGCACAAGGTCGAGGGGCTGGTGGACACGCTGGGCAAGAACGGCGTGACCTCCAACTACCGCTACGACCTCGCGCCCTACACCTGGAAACTGGTGTCGGAGATGAAGGAGGGCCGCGCGCTCTTTACCCAGCCGCCGATGCCGATCAAATGCGCGGGCGCGCCGCAGAAGGCGATGTACCTGTCCGGCGACCACTGGACCCGGACCGGGGTGCTGAAGAACATCGACATCCAGTTCCACAACGCGGGCGGGGTGCTGTTCGGGGTAAAGGACTACGTGCCCTCGCTGATGAAATACATCGAGCGCTACAATGCCCACCTGAACTTCTTCTCGAACCTCGTCGCCGTCGATGGCGAGGCCAGGACGGCCTATTTCGAGGTCAAGACCCCCGAGGAGCCGGTGCGCCAGGTCGCCGTCGAGTTCGACATGATGCACGTGACGCCGCCGCAGACCGCGCCGGACTTCATCCGCGTCTCGCCGCTGGCGGATGCCGCGGGCTGGGTCGACGTCGACCAGGCCACGCTGCGCCACAAGCGGTACGACAACGTCTGGAGCCTTGGCGACGTGATGAACGCGCCGAACGCCAAGACCGCCGCCGCCGCGCGGATGCAGGCCCCGGTGGTGGCCGAGAACGTGGCCGCCGACATCGACGGCCTGTCGGCCCACGCGATCTACAACGGCTACGGGTCCTGCCCGCTGACCGTCGAGCGCGGCAAGATCGTGCTGGCCGAGTTCGGCTATGGCGGGGCGCTGCTGCCGAGCTTCCCGAAATGGGTGATCGACGGCACCAAGCCCAGCCGCGCCGCGTGGCTGCTGAAGGAGCAGGTGCTGCCGCCGGTCTACTGGCGGGCCATGCTCAAGGGCAAGGAATGGATGGTGAAACCGGAGACGGTCGCCGCCTCCTGACACCGGGCCAGATCATCGGCCGGACCCCGGGCACCGCTCCGGGGTCCGTGCCGTCAAGACGAACAGGACAAGAAGGGCCGGGCAGATGAACGGACTGAAACGCTATTTCCCCATCCTGGAATGGGGTGCCACCTACTCGAAAGACACGCTGACCAGCGACCTCGTGGCCGCGATCATCGTCACCATCATGCTGATCCCGCAGTCGCTGGCCTATGCGCTGCTGGCCGGTCTGCCGCCCGAGATGGGCCTCTACGCCTCGATCGCGCCGCTCTTCGCCTACGCGATCTTCGGCACCTCGCGCGCGCTGGCGGTCGGGCCGGTGGCGGTTGTCTCGCTGATGACGGCTGCGGCGGTCGGCAACCTCGCGCTGTCGGGCACCGCCGAATATATCGCGGCGGCCATCACGCTCGCCTTCCTGTCGGGCCTGATGCTGACCCTGATGGGCCTGCTGCGCCTCGGCTTCCTCGCCAACTTCCTGTCGCACCCGGTGATCGCCGGGTTCATCACCGCCTCCGGCATCCTGATCGCGGTCAGCCAGCTGAAGCACATCCTCGGCGTCCCGGCCTCCGGACACACGCTGGTCGAGCTGCTCGAGAGCCTCGTGACGCATCTGCCGGAAACCAACCCGATCACCGCCGTCATCGGCGTCGGCACGGTCGCCTTCCTGTTCTGGGTCCGCAAGGGGCTGAAACCCCTGCTGCTGAAAGCGGGTCTGAAGCCGCGCATGGCCGACATCGTCGCGAAGGCCGGCCCGGTGGCCGCCGTCGCCGTGACCACGCTGCTGACCTGGGCGCTGGGGCTGGCGGACCAGGGTGTCCGGATCGTCGGCAGCGTCCCGCAGGGCCTGCCGCCGCTGTCGCTGCCGAGCTTCAGCCCGGACCTGTGGCTGCAACTGGCCGGACCGGCGCTGCTGATCTCGGTCATCGGCTTCGTCGAGTCGGTCTCGGTCGCGCAGACCCTCGCCGCCAAGCGCCGCCAGCGCATCGTGCCCGACCAGGAGCTCGTGGGCCTCGGCACCTCGAACATCGCGGCGGCCCTGTCGGGCGGCTACCCGGTCACCGGCGGTTTCGCGCGCTCGGTGGTGAACTTCGACGCCGGGGCCGAAACGCCGGCCGCCGGGGCCTTTACCGCCGTCGGCATCCTGATCGCCGCGCTGCTGCTGACCCCGCTGCTCTACTTCCTCCCCAACGCCACGCTGGCGGCCACGATCATCGTCGCGGTGCTCAGCCTCGTGGACCTGTCGATCCTGAAGAAGACCTGGGGCTATTCCGGGGCCGACTTCGCCGCGGTCGCCGCCACCATCCTGCTGACGCTGGGCCTGGGGGTCGAGGTCGGCGTCTCGACCGGGGTCGCGGTCTCGATCGTGCTCTACCTCTACAAGACGTCGCGGCCGCACATCGCAGAGGTCGGCATCGTGCCGGGCACCCAGCACTTCCGCAACGTGCTGCGCCACAAGGTCCGGACCACTCCGGGCGTCGTGACGGTCCGGATCGACGAGAGCCTCTATTTCGCCAACGCGCGGTATCTCGAGGATTACCTGCTCGACCGTGTCGTCGCTGACCCGAGCCTGCGCCACGTCGTCCTGATGTGCCCGGCGGTCAACGAGATCGACATGAGCGCGCTCGAGAGCCTCGAGGCCATCAACCTGCGGTTCAAGGACATGGGCATCAAGCTGCACCTGTCCGAGGTCAAGGGCCCGGTGATGGACCGCCTGCAGCGCACGCATTTCCTCGACGAGCTGACCGGAGAGGTCTTCCTGTCGCAGTGGGACGCGATCGAGGCGCTCAAGCAGAGCCCGGCCCGCGCCGCGGAGTAAGCGGCCCGACCGGCCGAACGACGGGGGCGGCGTCCATGCCGCCCCCGGTGTCGTTTGCGCCTCAGCAGGCCCGCACGCCGAGCCGGATCAGGTCACTGCCGCGCACCTGGCTCATGCCGACGATCACGTAGCGGGCCTCGCGCAGGAACCATCCCCGGATCGGGCTGGGGTAGTGGTCGGCCATGACCCGCGACCAGCGGTCGAACTCGGCCGGGGCCAGTCCGACGCCGTAGATCTGGCTGGACGGTCCGTGAAAGCCGAAGACCGTGGTCGGCGCGACGCAGGCGTTCGGCAGCCCGAGATACATCGTGCAGGCCGAGTTGCAGTAGGCCCCGGTGATCCGCACCGAGGTGCCGGTGGCCCGCAGGCGCCGGATCAGCTCGACCCGCCGGTCGAGGCGGCCGCCCTGGTCGTTGCCGATCACCAGCGTGTCGGCCTGCGCCGGGGCGGGGCCGGGCCGGTGCTGCGGATCGAACGGCGCGGCCAGCAGCAGGGTCGCGGCCAGTGCCGCGATGGCAGCGGCCCGTCCGATGGTTCGGGCGTGTCCGGCCCGGACGGTTCTGAATAGACGGTCCCCGAAGCCGCAGGGCGTATCCCGCCCCGGCAGCTTCAGACCGATGGTCTGAAACGGTTTCATTGTCCCCTCGCTCCACCTCAGTACAGTGGCCGGACGCGTTCACCCCGTGTCCGGTGCGCCCAGTAGACGCCCGGCGGGTTAATACCAAAGGGGCTGGCTTCTGACTCATTAGGGATTTCTGAGGTTCCCAGCTCGCCCGCGCTCTGATTCCATGGCCGGCAAAGGAGTTTCCGATGCCTGCCAAAGTTTCCCTTCGCACTGACTT
>JAUHZL010000223.1 GCA_030425945.1 Alphaproteobacteria bacterium
GCTTGCGGCAGCGCTTCTGTGGGGGCTGCGCCTGCCGCTGCCCGCGGTCCTTGGGCTGACCGCGCTGGCCGGGGGGGCGCTGGAACTTCTGCTGCCCGCCCTTCCCAACGTCTTTGTGCTGCTCTAGGCTCGCCCCAAATCAGGGACCTGCCATGACGTCGCGCATAGACTACGGAAACATGATGCACCGCGCCATGCGGTCGCTCATCAGCGATGTGCTGGCGCAGGTTGCCGTGGGCGGGCTTCCCGGGGCGCATCATTTCTTCATCACCTTCGACACGCGGGCCCCCGGGGTCGGGCTGTCGGACTGGCTGCGCACGCGCTATCCCGAGGAAATGACCATCGTGCTGCAGCACTGGTTCGAGGACCTCGACGTCGGGCCGGACGGCTTCGCCGTCACGCTGAACTTCGGCGACCACCCGGAGCGGCTGGAGATCCCCTTCGACGCGATCCGCACATTCGTGGACCCCTCGGTCGAGTTCGGCCTGCGATTCGAATCGAACGACCGGGACGAGGACGACGAGGACGCGGACGAGGCGCCCGACGAGGCCGAGGACGACGGCCCGGACGACGACGGCCCCGGTGGCGGGTCGCGCGGCGACGCGGAAGTGGTGCGCCTCGACCGGTTCCGCAAGTAACGCAAGGCCCGCCCTGCCCTGCGACGGCAAGGCGATTGCGCCCGCTGCAGGCCATGGGTAATCGGTATGCGAACGCATACCGGAGGAGCGACAATGACCGCCACCCGCACCGAGACCGACAGCTTCGGCCCGCTCGAGGTTCCCGCCGACAAGTACTGGGGCGCGCAGACGCAGCGCTCGATCATGAACTTCCCGATCGGCTGGGAGAAGCAGCCGGTGGCCATCGTGCGCGCGCTCGGCGTTATCAAGAAGGCCTGCGCCACCGCGAACAAGGCCTCCGGCAAGCTCGACGCCGCCCTCGCGGACGCGATCATCGCCGCCGCCGGCGAGGTGATCGAGGGCAAGTTCGACGACAACTTCCCGCTGGTCGTCTGGCAGACCGGGTCGGGCACCCAGTCGAACATGAACGCGAACGAGGTCATCGCCAACCGCGCGATCGAGATGCTGGGCGGCGTCATCGGCTCGAAGAGCCCGGTGCACCCGAACGACCACTGCAACATGGGCCAGTCGTCGAACGACACCTTCCCGACCGCGATGCACATCGCTGCCGCGGTGACGGCGCACGAGGTGCTGATCCCCGGCCTCGTGAAGCTGGCCGAAGGGCTGGAAGCCAAGGCCGAAGAATTCAAGGACATCATCAAGATCGGCCGCACCCACACGCAGGACGCCACCCCGCTGACGCTGGGGCAGGAGTTCTCGGGCTACGCGATGCAGGTCCGCAACGGCATCAAGCGGATCGAGCTGGCCCTGCCGGGGATCTACGAACTGGCGCAGGGCGGCACCGCCGTCGGCACCGGCCTGAACACCGACAAGGGCTGGGACAGCACCGTGGCGGGCCACATCGCCGAGATCACCGGCCTGCCCTTCGTGACCGCCCCGAACAAGTTCGAGGCGCTCGCCGCCCATGACGCGATGGTCTTCATGTCGGGGGCGATCAAGACCGCCGCCATGGCCTGCTACAAGATCGCCAACGACATGCGGTTCCTCGGCTCGGGCCCGCGCTCGGGTCTGGGCGAGCTGATCCTGCCGGAGAACGAGCCGGGCTCGTCGATCATGCCGGGCAAGGTGAACCCGACGCAGGCGGAAGCCATGACGCAGGTCTGCGCCCACATCCTCGGCAACGACGCGGCGATCTCGTTTGCCGGCAGCCAGGGCCATTTCGAACTGAACGTCTACAACCCGATGATGGCCTACAACCTGCTGCAATCGATGACCCTGCTCGGCAATGCCGCCGACAGCTTCACCGAGCGGATGCTGATGGGCACGCAGGCGAACGTCGAGCGGATCGGCAAGCTGATGCGCGAATCGCTGATGCTGGTCACCGCCCTGGCCCCCACCATCGGCTATGACAACGCCACCAAGGTCGCCAAGACCGCGCACAAGAACGGCACCACGCTCAAGGAAGAGGCGATCCGCCTCGGGTTCGTGGATGAAGCGACGTTCGACGCGGTCGTGCGGCCGGAACAGATGATCGGGCCGAAGTGACGAAGGACGTCATCAACCTGAACCGGGCGCGCAAGACCCGCGCCCGGGCCGAGGCGAAGGCGGAAGCCGACGCCAACGCGGTCAAGCATGGCCGCACCAAGGCGCAGCGCCTGCTCGAAGCCACGCGGTCCGAGAAGGCGCGCCAGATGCTCGACCGCCACAAGACGGACGAGGAATGAGCGGGCGGCCGGTCAAACGCTCGCTCACCCTGCGGGGGCATCGCACCAGCGTGACGCTGGAGGATGCGTTCTGGACCGCGTTCCGCGACATTGCCGAGGCGCGCGGTCTGGCCCTGAACGCCCTTGCCGCCGAAATCGACGAGGCGCGCGACCTCGACACCGGCCTCGCCACGGCGATCCGACTCTACGTGCTGGCCTGGTTCCGGGAGCGCGCCGGCGCCTGACGCGGCGTGACCGTCAGCCAGATGCCATCGCGGGCCCGCACGGTCAGGTGGGCCTCGGGCACCGGAATGCGGTCCGGCACGGTCTCGAACCGGAAGGATTTCAAGAGCATGGCCAGAAGCAGCACACCTTCCGCCATTGCAAAGCCCGCCCCGGTGCAGACCCGCCGCCCGGCCGAGAACGGGATGTAGGCTTCGCGTTGGGGCTGCGCCTGCTCAGGCCGCTGCCAGCGGTCGGGATCAAAGGCGTCGGGGTCCGGCCAGATCCGGCTCTGCCGGTGCAAGTGCCATGGCGATATGACCACCTGTGCAGCTTTCGGCAGCGTCCGATCGCGGAACTGCTCCGCCCGCGTCGTCTCGCGCACCATCATCGGGACCGGCGGATAGAGGCGCAGAGCCTCGCGGAACACGTCGCGCGTGAACCGCAGCTTCGACAGGTCCGAAAACATAATAGATGACATATCAAGGTTATCAACTTCAGCATTCAGTCGGTCCTGCACCCCGGGGTTGGCCGCGATCAGCCACAACGCCCAGGCGAGCGCCGAGGCGCTCGTCTCGTGCCCGGCCAGGAAGAAAATCGCCACCTGGTCGACCATTTCCTCGGTGCTGAACGTCTGCCCGGTCTCGGGATCGCGCGTCGTCATGATCTTGGTCGCCAGATCGTCCGGGGCTTGTCCCGCCGCAATCTCGGCGGCGCGATCGGCAGTCAGGCGGGAGATCAGCGCGCGGATCTCGCGGGCGGTTGCGCGTGTGCGCCGCCGGTGAAACCGGGGCATCCAGCGCGGCAGCGGCAGAAAGGCCGCCAGGTTCAGGATCGGCTGGGTGCGCTGGTAGGCGCGAAACGCCTCGAACACCTCGGCCGCGATCCGGTGTTCGATCGGGATCGAGAACAGGGTACGAAAGATCACGTCTGCGGCCGCGTGGCTGGTCACCGCTTCGATCTCGACAGGGGACGGCCCTGCCAGCGCGGCCAGCCGCGCCACCGCCGCCGCGCCCGCGTCCCGCATGGCCGGAAAGGTCTCGCGCAGACGTCCGCCTTCGAAGGCCGGATCTATGATGCGGCGTTGCCTTTCCCAGACCGCCCCGTTCGTCAGGAACACCGATTGTCCCAGCAGCGGGCGCAGCCCCTCGCCCACGCGGTCGGACTTCGGAAACTCCATCGGGCGTTCCTGCAGCACGGTCTTCACCAGCGACGGCTGGTTGACGAGGTAGCTGCGGAAGAACGGCGTCCGGAACTCGGCCATCCACGCGCGATAGAGGCGCTCGGGCTGTGCCGACAGGATATCCTGCCGGAAGAGACGCAGGTATCGCCAGAGCGACACGCACTCCGCCCGCGCGGCGGGTTTCGGCGGGATCATGGCGCCGCCTCCGGGAAGCCGTTGACCGGGGCCTCCTTGCGCGACTTCGACGGGGCCCGCGCGCCGAGCCGGTCGCCCAGGGTCATCGGCCCGGCGGTGATCCGGAAGTAGTCATACTCGTCGAACCGCCCCTCCAGGCCGTCGAAGGCGCAGAGATACTGGAAGTGCAGACGGAAGAACCGCCAGCGCAGCTTCGCCCAGGTCTCCGGCCGCAAGGTCCGGGTAAAGGCGCAGGACAGGACCAGTGGCCAGCGGCTTCCCGGCACTGCGCGGCCCGACACCCGGACCGGGTCGCAGAGCGCGAAGGCGCACCCGTCGCCCGGCGCCGTCACATCAATCCATGTCACGCTGTCAAGTTTCGAGACCCGCGACAGGTCGGCCCGCAGGGGTCCGGCCTCCGGCAGGAAGGACACCATCGGAACCACCTGCCCCAGCGACAGGAAGGACAGCACCGGTCCGCGCCCCTGAAGCCGCCCGGCGCGGTCGAGATCGGCGAGGATCGACACCGCCAGATGCGCCCCCGAGGAATGGCCAACGATCAGCACCTCGTCCGCGTCGCCATCGAGGGCGGCGTCGATGATGCGGGCGAACTCGGCAAGCCGGGCCTCCAGCGCGGGCGGGGTCGCCCCCCGGTGCTGCGCCGAGTACCCGTAGTCATGCATCAGATAATGCACGAAAAACCGGCCATCCTGCCGACGGAACCAGGCCAGCAGCGCGGCCCCCGCCCCGGCCCCCAGCAGCGCGCCGCCCCATAACCACGGCGGCGGCAGGAGCAGCCCCGCCAGTGCCCCGCCCAGCCAGACAAGCGCGAGCGCCAGCGCCGCCTGCGCCAGCAGCCCGCCCACGGGGTAGAGCGCGGCGATCACCGGCCCCTTGCGTAGGCGCATCAGGCGAAAGAGCGCGCCAGTGGAAAGATACACCCAGGCGGTGCGCAGCATCTGGAGGTAGGTGGCGAGGATCGAGCGGTCCATCGAGTCCTTGACGATGTCATGCCAGACCAGCACCTCGACATCTGTTTCAACCTCGCAGCCCTCGATCCGCGACGCGACGTGCCAGCCATAGCGGCCACCGCTTCGGCGCGCCGAAACCTGCACTTGGTAGTTCAGGATTGA
Source organism: Alphaproteobacteria bacterium (assembly GCA_030425945.1). Taxonomy (GTDB): domain Bacteria; phylum Pseudomonadota; class Alphaproteobacteria; order Rhodobacterales; family Rhodobacteraceae; genus Dinoroseobacter. The sequence continues at coordinate 4,994 of JAUHZL010000223.1, forward strand.
GGCCTGCGCGGCGCTCTCGGTCCGGTAGAGCTCGCGGTAGCGGCGGGGATGAAACGGATCGTAGCCCGGCAGATAGAACACCTGCCGGCGCGTGACACGCCGTGGGGACGTCTTGCTCACCTGACCTCGTCCATACCGTTTACCGGAACAGGACTAACCGCCAAAAACGGCAGGATTGTGGATCAGCCGAGCGTCGCCAGCGCCGGGAAGGTTTCAAGAAGCCACCACGAGAAGGCCGAGAACGCCCCGGTCACCATCATCACCCCGACGAGGATCAGCAGGACGCCCATCGACTTCTCGATCAGGCCCATGTGCCGCTTCAGGCGGGCCAT
>JAUHZL010000224.1 GCA_030425945.1 Alphaproteobacteria bacterium
CAGGTTCATCATGTCGGTGGTCATCGGTGGAATCTCCGGTCCAGGTTGGTGTCAGCAACCAGACCCTACCGGAACATCGCCGGTGACCACCTCAACCAGAACCTACACCACGATCAGGGACAGCATCTGGGCCTCAGTCGCCGCTTACGGTGACGCTGCTCTGTTGCTCTGCGCTGTGGAGCGTGTTGTTGCGTACCAAGTCAATCGCAATGAGTGCCTTGCCCTACGAGTTTAGGATTTCGAGGATCATCCGCCCCCACGCGCGCCGCCGTTCCATCCCAGACGCAGGCCAGGACGATCCCGTTTCCTCCGCGACTTGGCAGGCCAGCAACCGCAGCAGCCCAGCCTACCTTCGCCGCCCTACGGAAACTGGCCGCTACTCAACGATCAGATCCGCGTGCAGGGCGCCGGTCGCGTGAAGCGCCTTCAGGATGTCGATCAGGTCGCGGGGCGCGACGCCGAGGGCGTTCAGACCGGCGACGATGTCGGTCAGCGAGGCTCCCGGTGCGAGTTCCACGAGGCCCAGCCCCGGCTCGGCGGCCACGGACGTCGTCGTCCGGGGCAGAACGATCGTTTCGCCCGGCGCAAACGGGTTGGGCTGCACCGCGACCGGGGCCTCGTCGACGCGCAGCGTGAGGTTACCCTGCGACACGGCAACCCGGTCGATTCGCACTTCGGCCCCCATCACGATCGTTCCCGAGCGCTGGTCGATCACGACCCGGGCACGGACATCCGGGCTGACCGTCAGGTTCTCGATCCGCGCCATGACCCGCGACGGCGAATCACCCCCGGTCGCCCCGATGTCAATCTGAACCGTCCCGGAATCGAGCATCCGGGCAACCCGGCGCGGAAAGGCGGCGTTCACCGTTTCCTCGATCCGCGCGGCGGTGGTGAAATCCGGGGTGCGCAATGCCAGCCGGATGCTGTCGAGCGTGCCGAACTCGAAGTCCACCTCGCGCTCGACCCTCGCCCCTGTCGGGATGCTGCCGCTCGTCGGCACGCCCTCGACCGTGCGACTGCCCACCCCCCGCGCGGCGGCCCCGCCGGCGAGGATGGGGCCCTGCGCAACGGCGTAGATCTCGCCGTCGGCCGCGTTCAGCGGGGTCATCACCAGCGTGCCCCCGAGCAGGCTGCTCGCGTCGCCGATGGCGGAAACCGTCACACCGATCCGCGAACCGGCGCGGGCGAAGGGCGGCAGGGTCGCTGTCACGATCACGGCCGCCACGTTGCGCGGACGTATCTGCTCGCCCGAGACATTGACCCCGAGCCGCTCCAGCGTGCCGGACAGGATTTCCTCGGTGAAAGGCGCGTTCCGGATGCCGTCGCCCGTGCCATCGAGGCCGACGACAAGGCCATAGCCGACAAGATCGTTGCCCCGCACCCCGTCCACCTCGACCAGGTCCTTGAGGCGCACGGAACCCTCCGCCGCCGCATCGGTCAGCGCAAGAACCAGCAGTCCAAGCCCGATGAGAAGCGCCCTCACTTGAGATACTCCGACAAGGACAGGCGGGCGAGACGGGCGGTCATCGTGTAGACGGACTCGAGCTGCGCCTGCACCAGCTGGAGTTGCGTCGCCGTCTCGTAGGGGTCGGCACTGTAGAGGTCGCTGCGCGCGATCTTCAGCGCAGCAAGCTCGGCCTCGTTGCGAACCCGGGCCGCCTCGGTCCGGGCCTCCTGCGAGCCGATCGCGGAGCGCAGGATCGCCAGATCGGACTGGGACTCGAGCATCCGTTCCCCCGCGCGGGTCATCACCGCCGCAGCCACGGACGGGTCGGCAAGCTGGGGCAGGCGATCCACAAGCGCGGCGAGGGCCACGGCTTCCAGCGCCGGGCGCAATCCGGGATCGAGGGCCGTGGTGGCCAGCTGCCCGGTGTCGCGCTCGGACAGGGGGATCGGGCTGAACGGCGTCACGCTGCCCTTGTAGGCGACCGTCTCGAACCCTCCGCCGGGGGTCCGGAACCAGTCGGCCACGCGGGTCAGGATCTCCTCCGCCGTGGTCGCACCCGCGACGACCGTCCCGAGCTCGTTCAGGAGATCCGCGCCATCGAGCAGGGGCGTGCGGTCGGTCGCCTGCCCGCCGAAGACGCTGCGATCCGCCACCCGCACGTTCAGGGCCGACACGATCCCGTCGAGCTTCTGTCGCGCGTCGGTCGCCGTGGTCGCGACCAGCGCCGGATGCCCCGAATTGCCCGCCGAAATCAGCGCGGGCGCGAGGCCGGCCGTCATGTCCTGCACCGTCCCGAGGGCCGCCTGCGCCGTGGACAGCAGGGTCGCGAACTCGGAGGTCGCCGTCCGGTAGCCCGACAGCGCGGTGATCCCGTTCTCGATCGAGGCGAGCGGTGCGAACTCGCCGCGCAGGGCTTTGGCCATGTCCTCGTGCCAGCCACTGGCGAGGGTCTGGCTCAGCCCCAGCATCTCGCTCTTCAGGCGCGCACTCTGATGCTTCATCAGGAAGCTCTGCGCCAGGTCACCGATCGAGACATACTGCATCCTACAACCCCAGCAGTTGCTTGATCATGTCATCGACCGCCTTCACCACCTTGGCATTGGCCGCGTAGGCCTGCTCGATCAGGAGGAGTTCCTGCATCTCGTGGTCGGTATCGACGCCGTCCTGCAATTCGAGCGCCTGCAGCGCCTGCTGCTTCGCTTCGCTCTGGGTCAGAGTGACGTCGGCGCTTTGCCGTTCGGCGGACACCCGGGACAGCAGATCGGCCGCCAGACCGGCGGCGGACCGGGTCGAGGCCATGTAGCCGCCAGAGGGCGGAACGCGGGCGGCCTGCAGCACCTCGGCCAGCCCGGACAGGATGTCCGAGCGTCCCGGCTCGCCGGGGTCGGTCGCGTGGAGGCCAGCACGCAGCCGCCAGATGTCGCCGCCACGATCCGGATCGGCCCGCGCATTCACGGCCAGCCGTCCGGCCAAGCCGATCTCATCCGCGGGATCGAGCGCCAGCCCGGCATCGGTGAACAGCCCGGCCGCCCCCGCCGGAAGGGTCGGGTCGGCGGCCGGGGTTTCGAACCGTTCGACGAGGTCGCGCGCCAGTCCGTCGAGCGCCGCCTGCGCGGTCACCGCCCGGGTGTCGCGGATGTCGAACAGGGCCGCCAGCGCACCGCCGCGAAAGGCGTGGCTGCTGCGCGATGTATCGACCGGCTCACCGTTCAGCGACAGGCCGCCCAGCGCACCGGAGGCGCGTGTCATGTCAGGCATGATGGTGCCCACCGGCGTGAAGCCGATCTCCGCCGCCTTGCCGTCGACGAGGATGGCACCGCCGATGGTGATCAGCGCGATCTCGCCGTGGTCCCGCTCGAGTTCCACGATCGGCACGAGTTCGGAGATCGAGTCGATGGCGGCCTGGCGCTGATCCTTCAGGGCCGAGGCATCGCGACCCGCGCCCACCTGCAGCCGCACGTCGCGATTGCGGTCCGCGATCCGGCGCAATGTGGTGTTCAGGGACTCGACGACCTTCGATATGGCGCCATCGGCGGATTGACGTTGAGACTGGATCGCGTCCGAGACCGTGTTGATCTGGGACACCAGATCCTGCGAGGCCCGCAGTACGTTCAACAGACGGGACTCCGAATCGGGTCGGCTGGACGCTTCGACCAGGCTGGCCTCCAGTCGGGCGAACTTGGTGTTGATCGAGCCCTCCTCGCCGGGCAGACCGATGCTGCGCTCGACCGCGTCGAAAAAGCCCGCAAGCGTCCGCGCGGCCCCGAGCCCCGCATCCGCCGCGCGGCGGTCGGCGATCAGGCCGTTGTCGACGTCCCGGCGGATGCCATCGACCCTGACGCCCGCCCCGACACCGGCGACGGACATCGCGGACACCTGCAGTTCACGGCGCCCGTAGCTCTCGGTCAGGGCGTTGGCGACATTCGACGACACCACCTCGGCGGCACGTGAGGCCGCGACGAGACCCGACAGGGCGTTGGTGAGGGTGCCGTTGATGCTCATCTCCGGGTCCGGATCTCAGGCTCAGCGCTTCATGTTCGTGGTTTCCTGCAACATCTCGTCGACGGTCTGGATGATCTTCGCGTTCGACGAATACGCGCGCTGCGTCGTGATGAGGCGCGTCAGCTCGGCGGCGACATCGGTCGCGGATTCCTCGCGGACGTATCCGACGAGGTCACCGACCGGCCCGTCGCCTGCGTCCCACAGGAAGAACGGGCCGCTGTCGGGCGACACCTGGTAGGCCTGGTTGTTGAGTGCGATCAGGCCGTTCGGGTTCGGCACGTCGACGAGGGGAATCTGGTAGATCGTCCGCGTGAAGCCAATGTCATAGATGGCGTGCATGTACCCGTTGGCATCCACTTCCACCGCCGAGAGGTTGCCGACCGGAGAGCCGTCCTTGTCGATGGAAACCGGCGCGAAACTGTCCGACAGCTGGGTCAGCCCGTTGGGATCGGCGAGCGTGCCGATCTTCACCGTCAGGGGACCGCCGTCCACGGTCAGCGACAGCTCCCCCGTGGCGGCATCGTAGTCGCCGCCCGAGATCTTGGTGACCGAGGTCAGGGTCCCGCCGGTGCCGCGGCTGTCGTCGAAGACCAGCGTATATTCCCCGATCACGGCATTCCCGGAAGCCGAGTCGCGCATCGTCATGGTCCAGGTGTTCGACGCGCCGGCAGCGGGAACCGTCGGCGTGAAGCTGATGTTCAGGTTCTGGCTGGTACCGAGGTTCCCGAAATACTCGATGGACATGTCGAGGGCATCGCCCGGTTCGCCCGCCTTGGTCGCCGTGGCCGGCAGGTTGACCCCCAGTTCGATCCGCGTCGTCGGATCCCCGGCGAACTGGTTCAGGTTGATGCGCACGGGTTCGAGACCGACGACCGTGTCCCGCGGGTAAAGGCCCACTGTCCCATCGGTTTCCGCCGGCCAGCCCATCAGCACCATCCCGGTTTCGGTCCTGAGGATGCCGTTCGAATCGGGCCGGAACGATCCCGTGGTCATCAGCATCAGCGGATAGGCTTCCGCCGTTCCGTCGAGGGCCGAGGCCGCCGTCACGGGCAGCATGCCGTTGCCGCCGACCGCGATATCCGTCGGATTGGTCGTGGTGACGAGCGGCCCGCGTTCGTCGACCAGCCGGTTTGTGGTGACCCGGACGCCACCCGCGCTGTAGCTGCCCGCGCCGCCGTTGATCACGAGGGAGTGGAAATCCGCGACCGTCCGCTTGTAGCCGAAGGTGGAGGCGTTCGCGATGTTGTCGGAGATCGCGGCCAGCCGGGTCGCATTGGAATTCAGTCCGGCGACCCCGGCATTGAGGGAGGAGGAAATCGTCATCGCGGGCCTTTCTG
>JAUHZL010000225.1 GCA_030425945.1 Alphaproteobacteria bacterium
GCCCGAAGTCCGCCGCGACCTGGAAAAGGACGACGACGACACCGACGCGTCCGACGATTGACCCCGGTCCCGGACCCGGGCTAGACGAGCCGCCTTTCCGGGCAGGATGCAGACGAGGGCGCCGATGGGACGCAGGAAGAAGGGACGCGCGATTTCGGGGTGGCTGGTGGTGGACAAACCCGCCGGGCTGACCTCGACGACCGTCGTCAACAAGGTGCGCTGGGCCTTCGACGCGCAGAAGGCGGGCCATGCCGGCACGCTCGACCCCGCTGCGACCGGCATCCTTGCCGTGGCCCTCGGCGAGGCGACCAAGACCGTGCCCTACATCACGGACGCCCTGAAAGCCTATCGCTTCACCGTCCGGTTCGGACAGGCGACGAACACCGACGACGCCGAGGGGGAGGTGATCGCCACATCGGACCTGCGCCCGACCGATGCGCAGATCCTGGCTGCGCTGCCGGAATTCGTGGGCGACATCGAACAGGTCCCGCCGCAATTCTCGGCGGTTAAGATCGACGGCCAGCGCGCCTACAAGCTGGCCCGCGACGGCGAGGACGTCGAGATTGCCGCGCGTCCGCTCTACGTCGAAAGCCTGACCCTGTCCGGGCGTCCCGACGCCGACCACGCCGTTCTGGAGATGGTCTGCGGCAAGGGTGGATACGTCCGCTCGGTGGCGCGCGACCTCGGCCAGCGGCTCGGATGCCATGCCCATGTGACCGTTCTGCGCCGCATCTGGTCGGGTCCGTTCGAGCTGGAGGATGCGGTCAGCCTGGAGACGGTCGAGGCCGAGGCCCGGACACCCGCCCTCGACGCGCGGCTGCTGCCGCTGGAGACCGGGCTGGCGGACCTGCCGGAACTGCGCGCCACGGCCGAGGGCGCGGCGCGCCTGCGGAACGGCAATCCCGGCCTCGTCCTGACCTCGGAGGCCGAGTACGGCGACGAAGCCTGGGCCAGCCATGACGGACGTCCGGTCGCGGTCGGCATCTACCGGGCCGGCGAGTTGCACCCGACCCGCGTCTTCAACGACTGAGGCCACCTTGCGCAGCGGCCACGGCGCGTTAGCCTCCGGTCCATGCTGAAGGTCCTTGCCCATCCCGTCTATGCCCGGCTCTTCGCCGCGCAGGTCGTCGCCCTGATCGGCACCGGGCTGCTGACGGTTGCCCTCGGCCTGCTGGCCTTCGATCTGGCGGGCGAGCGGGCGGGGATCGTCCTCGGGACCGCCTACGCGATCAAGATGGTGGCCTATGTCGGTCTGGCGCCGGTCACGCAGGCCCTCGCCGTGCGCCTGCCGCGCCGCACGGTGCTGGTCGCGGCGGACCTGATCCGCGCTTCGGTGGCGCTGGCGCTGCCGTTCATCGACGCGATCTGGCAGGTCTATGTCCTGATCTTCGTGTTGCAGGCGGCCTCGGCCACCTTCACCCCGGCGTTCCAGGCCGTCATCCCCGACATCCTGCCCGAGGAAGAGGACTATACGCAGGCGCTGGCGCTCTCGCGGCTGGCCTATGACCTCGAGAACCTCGCCAGCCCGGCGCTGGCCGGACTGCTGCTGACCGTGGTTGGCTACTCGTGGCTCTTTACCGGCACGACGCTGGGGTTTCTTGCCTCGGCCGCGCTGGTGATGACGACCACGCTGCCTGCGGCGGCAAGTGTTGCGCGCCCGTTTCTCGACCGCGTCACCCGGGGCACGCGGCTCTACCTGGCCACGCCGCGCCTGCGCGGCCTCCTCGCGCTGACGATGACGGCCGCCGCGCTGTCGGCCTTCGTGCTGGTGAACACGGTCGTCGCGGTGCAGGGGGTCTATGGCCGCGACCAGACCTCGGTCGCGCTGGTGCTGGCCGCGTTCGGGACCGGCTCCATGCTGGCTGCGCTCGGGCTGCCGACCCTGCTGCACCGCGTCAGCGACCGCAGTGCCATGCTGGGGGCTGCCCTGCTGCTGTGCCTCGCGGCCCTGGCCACGGCCGCCCTGTGGCTGCGGAACGGGCCACCGGCATGGCCGCTGCTCCTCGGGGCCTGGATGCTGTTCGGGCTGGGGTATTCCGGCATCGTGACCCCGTCGGGCCGGTTGCTGCGCCGGTCCGCGCATCCGGAGGACCGACCTGCCCTCTTTGCGGCGCAGTTCGCGCTCAGCCATGCGTGCTGGCTGCTGACCTATCCGCTGGCCGGGTGGGGCGGCGACGCGTTCGGGCTGCCGGGCGTGCCGCTGGGTCTCGCCGGTCTCGGCGGTGTCTCGGCCCTGATCGCGGCCCGGCTTTGGCGCCCCGAGACCGAGGCCCCGCTGCCGCACGACCACCCCGACCTGCCGTCCGATCACCCGCACCTGCGGGCCCACGGGAAGGGGACCGCGCATCGCCACCCGATCGTCATCGACGACCGGCACCCGATCTGGCCGCGCGGCTGAGACCTTGCCGACCGGCGCGCCACAGGCGAGAACCGGGGCATGATCACCCGCACCCATCAGAAGGGCGACGCGGCCTCGGTCGCGGTCTATTCCCCTTGCGAGCGCTACCGCTATGCCCTGACCCGCATCTGGGGCACGGGGCCGCGCGTGCTCTTCGTCATGCTGAATCCCTCGACCGCGACGGAGGTGCAGAACGATCCGACCGTCGAGCGCTGCGAGCGGCGCGCCCGCGCGCTGGGCTACGGCGGCTTCCGGGTCTGCAACATCTTCGCGTGGCGCGACACCGACCCGCGCGCGATGCGGGCCGCCGCCGATCCCGTCGGCCCGGCCAATAACGCGGCGATCCGGGACGGGGCGCTGTGGGCGGATGCCATCGTCTGCGCCTGGGGCACGCACGGCGCCCATCTGGACCGGGGCCGACAGGTCGAGGCGCTGCTGCGGGCGACCGGACGGACGCTGACCCATCTCGGATTGTCCAAGGACGGCCATCCGAAACACCCGCTCTATATCGCCTACAGCCAACAGCCGGAGACCTGGCCATGATCGAAGGCTTCACCGCCTCCCGTATCGCGACGAACGGGATCAATCTGAGCGTGCATCAGGCGGGGTCGGGACCGGCGCTGATCCTGCTGCACGGCTATCCGCAGAACCACATGACCTGGCACCGGGTCGCGCCCGCGCTGGCCGCGCATTTCCACGTCATCATCCCGGACCTGCGCGGCTACGGCGACAGCGATGCGCCCACCGACACGCCGGACGCCACGGCCTATGCCAAGCGCGAGATGGCGCGGGACATCGCCGGGCTGATGGACGCGCTGGGGATCGCCCGCGCGCATGTGCTGGGCCATGACCGGGGTGCAAGGGTGGCCTATCGCCTCGCCCTCGACATGCCCGAACGCGTGGATCGGCTCGGGATCATCGAGATCGTGCCCACCGGCAGTTTCTGGGCCAGCTGGTCGGCGGACCTGGCGATGAAGGCCTATCACTGGACGTTCCTCGCCCAGCCCAGCCCGCTGCCCGAGCGCATGATCGGGGCCGATCCGGTCGGCTATTGCGACTGGACGCTGCAAAGCTGGACCTTGTCGAAGTCGCTCGACACCTTCGCGCCCGACGCCCTTGAAAGCTACCGCGCCCAGTTCCGCGATCCGGCCCGTGTCGCGGCGATGTGTGCCGACTACCGCGCCGGGGCGGGGATCGACCGGCAGATCGACGAAGCCGACATGGCGGCGGGCCGCAAGGTCGCGGCGCCCGTGCATTTCCTTTGGGCCGAGACCGGCTTTCCCGCCCGCACCGGGGATCCGGCCGGGCTGTGGCGGGACTGGGCCGACCGGGTGACGGACGCCTCCTGCGTGTCCGGCCACTTCGCGATGGAAGAGAACCCGCAGGCCGTACTCGACGCCTTCTTGCCCTTCTTCCGCGCCTGACGGGCACGAAAAGGCCCGCCACCTGGGGCGGGCCAGTCCAGGCCGTGCGGTCGGCTGCCTTACGGGGTCGGCACCGGGATCGGGAAGGTCTTCGGGTAGCCCTGCAGCACGACCGCAGCCGGATCAACCGATGCGTTCTGCAGCACGACCGTCAGCGCCCCGTTCAGGTACACCTCCGTCCCGCCCGAGCCGTCCGGCGAGGTCGTCACCGTCGGCGTCCCGGACAGCGAGTTGTCGTAGTAGAGCTTCAGCGTGTCCTCGGCCGGGTTGAAGTCGGTCACGAAGGCCGGGCCGCTGGTGGCATAGTCCCCGGCCACGAAGGTGTCCGCCCCGTCATTGCCGGTGCCGGTGTCATCGCCGCCGAGGATCAGGGTGTCATCGCCCATGCCGCCGCGCAGGATGTCGTTGTCATCCTCGTCCTTCACCATGCCGTCGATGGTCTTGGCCCAGACGCCGACGAGGATGTCGTCGCCCTGCCCGCCGCCGATGATGTCCTCGCCGAGGCCGCCGAACAGGATGTCGTTGCCGTCGTCGCCCCAGATCTGGTCGGCGTTGTCCCCGCCGAACAGGATATCCCGCCCGTCGCCGCCGTTGATGATGTCGTTCTCGTTGCCGCCATAGGCAATGTCGTCGCCATCGTCGCCGCGGATCACGTCGCGCCCGGTGCCGCCGTCCATGGTGTCGTTGCCGTCACCGCCGATCAGCCGGTCGTTGCCCTCGCCGCCATCCATGACGTCGTTGCCGTCGCCGCCGAACAGGTCGTCGCGCCCGAAGCCGCCGGCCAGCAGGTCATCCCCCTCGTTGCCGTAGAGGTCATCCCAGCCCGACCCGCCGTAGAGCTCGTCGCGGCCGGTGCCGCCGCGCAGGATGTCGAAGCTCGACCCGCCGATGACGATGTCGTTGCCCTCGCCGCCGTCCATGTCGTCGTTTCCGGCCCCACCGTCCATGTAGTCGTTGCCGACCCCGCCGTGCATGTTGTCGGCATCCGCGCCGCCGAACATCTGGTCGTCGCCGTTGCCGCCGCGCATGGTATCCATGCCCGGGCGTCCGTAGAGAATGTCGTTGCCATCGTTGCCGATCAGCAGGTCGTCGCCTTCCTTGCCGTCGATGATGTCCGAGCCGCCGCGGCCGCGCAGGTCGTCCGCCCCGCCCTTGCCGTTCATCAGGTCGCCCTTGGCGGTGCCGAAGAACGTGTTGCCGCTGCCGTCGCCGTCGATCGGGTTGAGCAGGCTCAGGTCGTCATCGACCGGCGTGTCCGGCACCGGCGGCTCGGTCGGGTCGATATCGTCTTCATCGAGCGTGTCGCTGGGCACAAGCGCACTCAGCGCGGTTCCGGCAACCCGCCTTATTCGTCCAAAACGGCGGGAAAGGTTGCGTGCGCCTGAAAGCGCTTTAGATTCAAGATGCTACACTGAAATCCGCAGTAGTTACGGACGCACGCATGGGTGAAAACCTACAGCCGG
>JAUHZL010000226.1 GCA_030425945.1 Alphaproteobacteria bacterium
GGCTTACTCGGCGGCAATCGGCTCGGGATCGGCGAGGGTCACGATATCCTGCATGATCCGGTTCAGCTCGAAATCCTTGGGCGTATAGACTTTTGCCACGCCCATCGCGGAAAGCCGCGCCGCGTCTTCGTCCGGAATGATGCCGCCGACAATCACGGGAACATGACCGAGGCCCGCGGCCTGCATGCGGGTCATCACGTCCTCGATCAGCGGGATATGGCTGCCGGACAGGATCGACAGGCCGACGACATGCGCTTCTTCCGCCCGGGCGGCGGCGACGATTTCTTCCGGGGTCAGGCGAATGCCCTGGTATTCGATATCCATGCCGCAGTCGCGGGCCCGGAAGGCGATCTGCTCGGCACCGTTGGAATGGCCGTCGAGCCCGGGCTTGCCGACGAGGAACTTCAGGCGGCGGCCCAGCTTGTCCGAGACGGCGTCGACCATCGTGCGGATGTCGTCGAGGCCCTGAGTCTTGTTCGACACGGCGCGGCTGACGCCGGTGGGGCCGCGATACTCGCCATGTTCGGCGCGCATCACCCCGGCCCATTCGCCGGTCGTGACGCCGGCCTTCGCGGCGGCAATCGAGGCGGGCATGACGTTCTCGCCCGTCGCCACGGCGGCCCGCAGCGCCGCCAGCGCCCGCGCCACGGCCTCGGCATCGCGCTCGGCCCGCCAGGCGTCGAGACGGGCGATCTGGTCGGCTTCCACCGCCGGATCGACGACGAGGATACCGCCCTCCTCGTCCACCAGCGGCGACGGCTCGCCCTGCTGGTACTTGTTGACCCCGACGACCACCGTCTCGCCGCGTTCGATCCCGTTCAGGCGGTCGGCGTTCGCGTTCACCAGTTGGGCTTTCATGTAGTCGATCGCCGCGATCGCGCCGCCCATCGAGTCGAGGTTCGCAAGCTCGGCGCGGGCACCGGCCTTCAACTCCTCGACCTTGGCATCCACGGCCGGGTTGCCGTCGAAGAGGTCGCCGAATTCGAGCAGGTCGGTCTCGTAGGCGAGGATCTGCTGCATGCGCAGCGACCATTGCTGGTCCCATGGCCGGGGCAGGCCGAGCGCCTCGTTCCAGGCCGGAAGCTGCACCGCCCGGGCGCGGGCCTTCTTCGAGAGAGTCACGGCGAGCATCTCGAGCAGGATGCGGTAGACGTTGTTCTCGGGCTGCTGCTCGGTCAGGCCCAGCGAGTTGACCTGCACGCCATAGCGGAAGCGCCGGAACTTCGGATCGGTTACGCCGTAGCGGTCGCGGCAGATCTCGTCCCAGAGATCGACGAAGGCGCGCATCTTGCACATCTCGGTCACGAAGCGGATGCCCGCGTTCACGAAGAACGAGATCCGCCCGACCACCGTCGGAAAGTCCTCGGCCGGAATGCGCGGCTTCAGTTCGTCGAGCACCGCGATGGCGGTGGCGAGGGCGAAGGCAAGCTCCTGCTCCGGTGTCGCGCCGCCTTCCTGCAGGTGGTAGGAACAGACGTTCATCGGGTTCCACTTCGGCACGGCGCGATAGCAGTATTCCGCGACGTCGGCGATCATCCGCAGCGAGGGCTTCGGCGGACAGATGTAGGTGCCGCGCGACAGGTATTCCTTGATCAGGTCGTTCTGGACCGTGCCCTGCAGCTTGCTGACGTCCGCGCCCTGTTCCTCGGCCACCGCGATATAGAGCGCGAGCAGCCAGGGCGCCGTCGCGTTGATGGTCATCGAGGTGTTCATGTCCTCGAGCGGGATGTCCCGGAACAGCGTGCGCATGTCCCCGAGATGGCAGACCGGCACGCCGACCTTGCCGACCTCGCCGCGTGCCAGCACATGATCGCTGTCATAGCCTGTCTGGGTCGGCAGGTCGAAGGCGACCGACAGGCCTGTCTGCCCCCGGGCAAGGTTGGCGCGGTAGAGTGCGTTCGACTTCTCCGCGGTCGAGTGACCGGCATAGGTGCGGAACAGCCAAGGCTTGTCCTTGGCGGGCTTCTGGGCGGTGTCGGTCATCGGCATCCTCGCGAGTCGAGTTTGGCAATTTAATTTCGCTTCGAGGTTAATACGGGCAACGATCTATCGCTGTCAATTCGCCGCGTCGCGGCATGACCCGGTTTACGGCTGGCGGTGGCCCTGCAAAGGTTTCGGAATGTTCGAAACCGTTGCGCTGCCCGTCTGGGCCCTCCTCCTGATCCTGGGCTTCGCGGCGGTGGCGGCGGTGGACCGGGTGCTGGGTCCCGGCTTGCGCGGGTTCCTCCGGCGGCGGATGGAGCGGGCAGTGGCCCGGCTGAACGCGCGTCTCGACCGGCCCATCGAACCGTTCAAGCTGCTGGAGCGGCAGGACACGGTGAACCGCGTGCTCTACTCGCCCGAGGTCATGCAGGCGGTGCAGGAGCATGCGAGGACCGAGGGCATCCCGGAGGAAGTCGTCTTCGCCAAGGCGCGGCGCTACGCCCGCGAGATCGTGCCGGGCTTTTCGACTGCGGCCTATTTCGGGTTCGCGACGCGGGCTGCGCGGCTGCTGAGCCGGGCGTTCTACCGGGTGCGGCTGGGCGCCTACGACGAGAAGGCGATCTCGGCCATCGACCACGAGGCGACGGTGATCTTCGTGATGAACCACCGCTCGAACATGGACTATGTGCTGGTCACCTACCTCGTCGCCGAACGCTCGGCGCTGGCGTACGCGGTGGGCGAGTGGGCCCGGGTCTGGCCGCTGCGCAGCCTCGTGCGCGCGCTCGGCGGCTATTTCATCCGGCGCCGCTCGCGCAATCCCCTCTACCGCCGGGTCCTGTCGCGGTACGTGCAGTTGTCCGCGGCGAACGGCGTCACGCAGGCGATGTTCCCGGAAGGCGGCCTGTCGCTGGACGGGCGGGTGGGCCCCGCGAAACTGGGGCTGCTGAGCTACGTGTTGCAGGGGTTCGATCCCGCGCGTGACCGCGACGTGGTCTTCGTGCCGATCGGCATCAACTACGACCGGGTGATCGAGGACAGGGTTCTCGTGAAGGCGCAGGACACCGGGACACGGGCCTTCCGGGTGTCGATCCGCCGCGCGCTGTGGGTCGCGGCGCGGCACCTTCTCCAGCGGGTCAGCGGGCGGTTCCATCGCTTCGGGTACGCGGCGGTCAGCTTCGGGGCGCCGGTCTCGCTGCGCACCGTCATGGCCGAGAACGGCGGCCGGATCGATGTCGGGCATCTGGGCGACCTGCTGACCGCGCGGGTGCGCGATATCGTGCCGGTGCTTCCGGTGCCGCTGGTCGCGGCCGTTCTGGCCGGGGCCGAGGGCCCGATGCCGCGGGCGGCCATCGTCGCGGAGGCGGGGCGTCTGCGCACGGCCCTGGCGGCGCAGGGGGCGCATGTCCACCTGCCGCGCGACGACCCGGATTACGAGGTGACCGTGGGCTTGCGCGGTCTCGTGGCGCGCGGCGTTCTGCGCGAGACGGCGGAAGGCTACGAGGTGGCGCCCGGCGAGGACGCGCTGCTGCGCTTCTATGCAAACTCGGTGCTGCAACTGGTTCACCGCGATCCGGCGCCATCGGCTGCGACATAAAATTTCTCATTTGTCCAATTTCGAGTTGCTTTGTTGCGAGGCTGTCCCTAGATCAAGGGCAGTTCCCGCAGCGCAGAATGATTCTGCGATGCAGCAGCCCCAGATTGGAGAAGGACGCCATGGCACTCGATACCCAGTTGGCCCCCGCGCCCTATGACGCCCCGGAGAAGGATCTCTACGACCTCGGCGAGATGCCCCCGCTCGGCTACGTGCCGAAACAGATGCATGCCTGGGTGATCCGCCGCGAGCGTCACGGCGAGCCGGACACGGCCATGCAGCTCGAAGTGGTCGATGTGCCCGAGGTCGGCGATACCGAGGTTCTCGTCCATGTCATGGCGGCGGGCGTCAACTACAACGGGGTCTGGGCAGCGCTGGGCCAGCCGGTCTCGGTCTTCGACGTTCACAAGGCGCCTTATGCCATCGTCGGCTCGGACGCGGCCGGGATCGTCTGGAAGGTCGGGGCCAAGGTGAAGCGCTGGAAGGTCGGCGACGAGGTCGTGATCCACTGCAACCAGGACGACGGCGACGACGAGGAATGCAACGGCGGCGATCCGATGTATTCGCCGAGCCAGCGGATCTGGGGCTACGAGACCGCGGACGGCAGCTTCGCGCAGTTCACCTGCGTGCAGGCCCAGCAGCTGATGCCGCGCCCGCGGCACCTGACCTGGGAAGAGAGCGCCTGCTACACGCTGACCCTCGCCACGGCTTACCGGATGCTCTTCGGGCATGAACCGCATGACCTGAAGCCGGGTCAGAACGTGCTGGTCTGGGGGGCTTCCGGCGGCCTCGGCTCCTACGCGATCCAGCTGATCAACACCGCGGGCGCGAATGCCATCGGCGTGATCTCGGACGAGGACAAGCGCGACTTCGTCATGGGGCTCGGGGCGAAGGGCGTCATCAACCGCAAGGAATTCAATTGCTGGGGCCAGCTGCCCACGGTGAACACGCCCGAATACAAGGAGTGGTTCAACGAGACCCGCAAGTTCGGCAAGGCCATCTGGGACATCACCGGCAAGGGCGTGAACGTCGACATGGTCTTCGAGCACCCGGGCGAGAGCACCTTCCCGGTCTCGACCTTCGTCTGCAAGAAGGGCGGCATGGTCGTGATCTGCGCCGGGACCACAGGGTTCAACTGCACCTTCGACGTGCGGTACATGTGGATGCACCAGAAGCGTCTGCAGGGGTCGCACTTCGCGCACCTGAAGCAGGCCGCGTCGGCCAACAAGCTGATGCTGGAGCGCCGCCTCGATCCCTGCCTGTCCGAGGTCTTCCCCTGGGCCGAGCTTCCCGCCGCGCACATGAAGATGCTGCGCAACCAGCACAAGCCGGGCAACATGGCCGTTCTCGTGCAGGCGCCCCGGACCGGGCTGCGGACCTTCGAGGACACGCTGGAGGCGAGCACGGGCCGCTAACCCGGTCTTAACGCGACTCGATCTGAACTCTGCGGCACCGGGCGGATACCTCCGTCCGGTGCCGCCGCGTTTTCGGGGCGGGTCATGGAGGGTCGTGATCTCAACCGGTTGGCTTTTGTCACCTCGCCAGAAAAGAGGGATACAAATCCGTGAATGGTCCGGAAAACGACGCTCGTGCTAAGGTTGTGTTAACCAATCGTTAACACTTCCAGAGGAAGAGTAAGATGGCACAAGACTGGATGATCGACGTGCTGGCGGACCTTCGGAGCTTCGCCCAGCAGAACGGTATGCGGGCGCTGTCCGACCAGCTCGACGACACGATCCTCGTCGCCGCTGCGGAACTTGCGCA
>JAUHZL010000227.1 GCA_030425945.1 Alphaproteobacteria bacterium
GGGTGCGGAAATACGCGATGGTGGGCATCCTCGTGCTGGCCGCGCTGGTGACGCCGCCCGACGTGGTGACCCAGCTGATCCTCTTCACCGTGGTCTACGGCCTCTACGAGGTGTCGATCTTCCTCGTGCGGCGGGTCGAGAAGAGCCGCACCGAGCAGCTGCGTCGCGAGGGCGTGCTGGGCGAGGACGAGGACCTCTACGACTACGACGACGACGCGGCGGACGATCGGAAGGCATGACCGGGACCGATCCGCTTCTCCGCATCACGGCGGCGCTGGAGCGGCTTGCGCCGCCGCCCGCCCCGGCCCCCGACCTGTCCGCGGCCGATGCCTTCCTGTGGGAAACCGGCCCCGACCGGCTGCGCCCGGTGCCGCGCGTCTCGCGGGTGGCGCTCGACCTGCTGGTCGGCGTCGACCGTGCCCGGGACACGCTCTTGGCCAACACCCGGCAGTTCGCGCGCGGGTTGCCCGCGAACAACGCGCTTCTGTGGGGCGCGCGGGGGATGGGGAAATCCTCGCTGGTCAAGGCGGTGCACGGGCAGGTCCTGTCCGAGGGGCTGGCGCTGAAGATCGTCGAGCTCAGCCGGGAAGACCTGCCGTCGGTCACGCGGCTGCTGACCCATCTGCGCGCCGCCCCGGCCGAGCGCTTCATCCTGTTCTGTGACGACCTGTCGTTCAGCCACGATGACCAGCACTACAAGTCGCTGAAGGCGGTGCTGGACGGCGGGATCGAGGGGCGGCCGGAGAACGTGCTGTTCTACGCCACCTCGAACCGCCGCCACCTGATGCCGCGCGACATGATCGAGAACGAACGGGGCAGCGCCATCAACCCGGCCGAGGCGGTCGAGGAGAAGGTCTCGCTGTCGGACCGTTTCGGGCTGTGGCTGGGCTTCCACGCCTGCGACCAGGACCAGTTCCTCGCGATGATCCGGGGCTACTGCGCCGCGCACGGGCTGGAGATCGCCGAGGACGAACTGCGCGCCGAGGCCATCGAGTGGCAGCAGACCCGCGGCTCGCGCTCGGGCCGCGTGGCCTGGCAGTTCTTCACGGATCTGGCCGGCCGCCGGGGCGTGACGGTCGGGTAGGGCGGATGCCGCTTGCAAGCGGCATCGCGGCCTTGCAAGGCCGCGCCCGCCCCGACCGCAACGGTCACTCCAGGTAGGGCACCGGGTCGACCGGCGTGGTGCCGTCGCGGACCTCGAAATGCAGGAAGGCCGGATCGCTGGACGCCACCGCCGCCAGGCGCTGGCCGCGCCGGACGCGGTCGCCCTGCGCCACCCGGATGTCGGTGACATTGCCGTAGATGGTCAGCAGCCCGTTCGGGTGCCGCAGCAGCAGGATCTGCACCTGGTCGGTGTCGCGCGTGATCCGAAGCACCTCGCCCGCTTCCGCCGCCAGCACCGGGCTGCCCGCCGCGGCACCGATCCGGATGCCGTCCGAGCGGCCGCGCCGGAAGCTCTGCACGATGGGGCCGGAGGTCGGCATCTGCAGCGCCGCGCCCCCCGAGACCGCCGTCGTCGTCGCGCCGAGGTTGGGCGAGGCGGGAACGGTGGCGGTGGCGACCTCGCTCGCCGGGGGCAGCGGGGTGGCGGCCGAGGGCGGCAGCGGCGTGGGCGTGCCGGTGCCGGGCGGCGCGGCATCGGGCGCGTCGGCGCGGGTCTGCGAGACCGCGACCGGGATCAGCAGGTATTGTCCCTCGCGCACCGCGAGGTCCGGCCCGAGGCCGTTCCAGTCCGCCAGCGCGCGCGGCGACACGTCATAGAGCCGCGCCACGGTATAGGCCGTCTCGCCCCGTCCGACGCGATGCCGCACCGGCTCCACGCCCGGCGGGGGCGCGGGCGTCAGCACCGGCACGGTCGAGGCATCGGCGCGGTCGATGGCCTGGCCGGCAATCGCCGCGATGTCGAGCCCGGAGCCCGCACCGGCCTCCGGCACCCGGCGCGGCAGGGCCACGATCTCGTCCGCGCGCAGCGTGGCCCCGGGTTGCAGCCCGTTGAACCGGGCGATCTCGGCGGCCGGCAGGCCGACCCGTGCCGCGAGGGTCTCGACGGTATCGCCGCGCCGCGCGACCGCAACCTGGTAGCCCGGATAGGAGATCACCCCGCGCTGGTCCGGCTCGGGCCGCGGCGCGGTCGCCGTCTGCACCCCGCCCGCGGTGTTCATCCCTCCCAGGCCGCCCCGCATGTCGAAGTCGAGCTGATCGGTGCATCCGGCCAGCGCCACCGCCAGCCCGAGCACGGCGATCGCGCCCCGTCGTGTCGTCGTCCAACGCATCGCGTTCAATCCCGTCCCGAAAATCAAAATCTGCCCTCGATATGGGGCATGTTCAGTCCGAGCCCAACCCCTCGACGAGCGGCACGAAGCGGACCTCGCGCAACTCCTCGTAGTCGAACTGGCCGCTCTCGGACTTGGTGACCTTGATCAGCGACTGGACCGAGTCCGACTGGCCGACCGGAACCACCATGATCCCGCCCGGCTTCAGTTGCGCCAGCAACGGTCCCGGCGGGTCCTCCGCGGCGGCCGTCACCATGATGCGGTCGAAGGGGGCCTGGTCCGGCAGGCCGTGGCTGCCGTCGCCGGTCATCACCGTGACGTTGGTCAGTCCCAGCGCCTCGATCCGCTCCTGCGCGGTGCGGGTCAGCCGCCGGTGGCGGTCGATGGTGTAGATGCGCCGCCCGAGATGGCTGAGGATCGCGGCCTGGTAGCCCGAGCCGGTGCCGACCTCGAGCACCTTGTCACGCGGATGCACCGCCAGCGCCTGCGTCATCAGCCCGACCACCGAAGGCTGCGAGATCGTCTGGCCCGAGGCGATCGGCAGCGGCACGTCCTGGTAGGCGCGGTCGGCAAAGATGCCGTCGACGAAAAGGCCCCGGTCGGTGCGCTCCATCGCCGTCAGCACGCGCGGGTCGGTCACCCCGCGCGTCCGCAGCGTGTAGAGGAACTGCATCTGCTGTTCCGCGTCGGGCGGCATCCTCAGCGCTCCAGCGCGGCGGCGAGCGCGCCGATCTGGTCATGCGCGGTCAGGTCGGCGGTCATCGGGGTCACGCTGACATGACCGTCGAGATTGGCCTCGACATCGGTGCCGGCCCCGGTGCGGACCGCCTGCGCGCCGCCCTTGATCCAGAGGAACCGCCGCCCCGAGGGCGCGGTCGCGGGCTCGGTCCGGAAGCTCGGCACCGGGCGCAGGCCCTGCCGGACGACCCGCACGCCCTGCACGGCGGCCGCGGGCACCGGCGGGAAGTTGACGTTGAAGAAGGTCTTGTAGCCCGAGGGCGCGGCGTCCCAGTCGGCATGGGTCACGAGGTCCCGCAGGACCGACGCGCCATGCACCCGCGCCGCCTCGAAGGGATCGTCGAGCCCGGCATTCTCCGGCCCGTAGAACTGCGACAGCGCGACGGCGCGCAGGCCTTGCAGCGCGCCCTCCATCGCCCCGCCCAGCGTGCCGGAATAGAGCGCGTTCTCGCCCGCGTTGTTGCCCCGGTTCACGCCCGACAGGACAAGGTCGGGCGGCGCGTCGGCCATCACCTCGTGCAGGGCGGCTAGCACGCAATCGGCCGGCGCGCCCTCGGCGGCCCAGCGGCGCGGCCCGAGCTCGGCGATCATCGTGGGATGGGTGTAGCTGATGCAGTGCCCGACGCCCGACTGCTCGAAGGCCGGGGCGACGGTCCAGACCTCGCCCGCGTCCCCGGCCAGCTCGGTGGCGATCGCGTGAAGCGCCTCCAGCCCCGGTGCGTTGATGCCGTCGTCGTTGGTGATCAGAATGCGCATGTCGGCCCCGTCGTCTGCCGGGCCTTGTTAGGGGAAGGGGCAGGGCGCGACAAGGCGGCCGCGACGCAGTCTCCGGGCCTGTGGCCCCGGGGACTCGGGCGCGGCCCGCAATGCGCCTCAGGCGGTCAGGAGGGCGAGGACCTTTGCCGCCTCGTCGGCGGGGCTGGCGAGCTTGGCCGCGTCCTGCCCGGGATAGAAGCGCGCCCGCGTGGCGGTCGGCATCTCGGCGGGCGTGTGCACCAGCACGCGCGGCCCGAGCCGGACGCTCTCGGCCTGCCACGACCGGGCGAGTGCGACCTGCGCGGCCTTCGTCGCCCCGTAATGGCCGAAGAACGGCTTGCCCGCGCGCGGATCGTCGAAGAAGACCGCCGTGCCCGCCTCGCCCAGCAGCGGCGCCACCATCGTGATGACGGTCTGCGTCGCCATCACGTTGTGCTCGAGCGACCGCGCCAGTTCCTTGTCGGCGGAATGCGCGACCGGGCTCAGCGGCGCGGCATGGATCGCGGCATGCACCAGCAGGTCGATCTTTCCCCAGCGGTCATGGATCGCCCGGCAGATCCCGGCGACCGCGTCCTTCTTCGTCAGGTCGATGGGGGCCAGCGTGGCGCTGCCGCCCTTCTCCCGGATGCGGTCGTCGAGGGCTTCGAGCGCGCCCGAGGTGCGGGCGAGCGCGATGACGTGATACTCCGGCCCGAGGGCGAGGGCGACGGAGAAGCCGAGCCCGCGCGAGGCTCCGGTGACGAGGGCAATCTTCTGATCCATGGCGCGCTCTCTGGCCCGGGGGTCGGGCAAGGTCAAGCGTCCCCGCGCCGCAGCCCGGCGGCGCACCTGCCTTTCTTCTTGGCGGGGGGCAGAGCCCCCCGTCCGGCCTGCGGCCGGAGCGCTCCGCGCGGGAGTATTTGGGCCAAGAAGAAGCAGGAGGCGCGCTCAGCCCGTCCCGGGCAGGCGCAGCACCTCGGCCACGCCGCCGCGGACCAGCACCAGTTCGCCGATGCCGATCGCCTCGACCCGGCCGCCGTCGAGCGGGTCGCCGGGGCTGACGGTCACCCGGTCCCGGCGTCCGAGACGGACCAGTGCGCGCGGGGCGGCCTCGGTGCCGAAGGTGCCGAGCAGGGCGAGGCCGCGCCGGGGCAGGTCGGCGGCCTGGGTCGCCAGGCGGGCGACGGTCTCGGGGGTTGGGTCGGACATGGTGCGGAGGCTCCGGAGTGCGGGGAGGGCGGGCCTACTCCCGATGCCGCGGCGCGGAAAGGTCTGCGGTTCCGACCGCGCGGGAGTTCGCCGATGCTGCACCTGCACGCGGCCTGCCCGGTCTCCGGGCAGCGCCGCAAGGAGGTCCGCCCGGTGTCGCAAATTCATGGACAAACGGGGGTAATACCAACGGCCTTAGGCTTTGACCGTTTTGGCGTATTCTCGGGTGGTAATCGAGCGGACGGTGGCGGTGTCGTTGGCGAAGAAATTCCAAGCGTCGCAGCAGCGCGCGACGATGTCGTCGTAG
>JAUHZL010000228.1 GCA_030425945.1 Alphaproteobacteria bacterium
CGTTGCCGATGCAATGCGCGCTGGTCGAGCAGGCCGAGGTGATCGAGTAGTTCACGCCCTTGATCTTGAACGGCGTCGCGAGGCAGGCCGAGTTCGTCGAGGACATGCAGCGGGTGACCATGAAGGGTCCCATGCGCTTGGGGGCCTTCTTCTCGATCACCGTGTTGTGCGCGACGAAGAAGTTCGAGGTGGACGGCCCGCCCGAGCCCATGACGAGGCCGGTGCGCTCGTTCGAGACATCGCCTTCCTCGAGCCCGGAATCGGCGATGGCCTGCTCCATGGCGAGGTAGTTGAACGCGGCCCCCGGCCCCATGAAGCGGAGCTGACGCTTGTCGATCACGTCCTCCAGGACGATCTTCGGAACGCCGTGGACCTGGCTGCGGAACCCGTGCTCGGCATAGACGTCCGAGAAGGTGATCCCGGACCGTCCGGCGCGCAGGCTGTCCTCGACCTCGGCGGCGTTGTTTCCGATCGGCGACACGATCCCGATCCCGGTGATGACGACGCGGCGCATGTGGCCTCCCTTGCGTAGCTTCCGGCCTGTCTAGGGGAGAGGGCGCAGGGGAGCAAGGGGAGGGACCGGCCACCGCAGCGCCTTCGGGTTAGGGGATTTCGCGTTTGTCTGGTATTCGGGCGGGCTGACCTGAACGGAGACCCCCGATGAGCCGCGACCATCTGACCGTGAACCGCGATGTCTGGAACGCGGACGCGCCGAACTACGTGCCCCTGGCCGAGCGGTTGTGGGCGCTGGAGACGCCCGAATGGGGTTGCTGGGGCGCGCCCGAGGCGGACCTGCGCCTGCTGCCCGACGACATGTCCGGCATGGACGCGATCGAGTTGGGCTGCGGCACCGCCTACGTGGGCGCGTGGATGGCGCGGCGCGGGGCGCGGGTGACGGGCATCGACATCTCGCCCGCCCAGCTGGAGACGGCCCGCCGCCTGAACACGCAGCACGGCGCGGGCCTGACCCTGATCGAGGGCAACGCGGAGGCGACCGGCCTGCCCGATGCGTCCTTCGACTTCGCCATCTCGGAATACGGCGCCGCGATCTGGTGCCCGCCCGAGCTGTGGCTGGCCGAGGCATGGCGGCTGCTGCGGCCGGGCGGCACGTGCGTCTTCCTCGGCAATCACCCGCTGGCGATCATCGCCACCCCCTACAGCGGCGCGCCTTGCGAGCCGCTCCTCCACCGCCCCTATCGCGGCTTCACCGGCGCGGACTGGACGCAGGCCGAGATCGACCCGCACGGCATCTGCTTCAACCTGACCTTTTCCGGCTGGCTGGCGCTGTTCGCCCGGCTGGGCTTCACCGTCGCGCGGTACGAGGAACTCTACATCCCCGACCACGTGACCGAGACCCGCGCCTATGTCCCCGCGGACTGGGGCAAGCGCTATCCGGTCGAGCAGGTGTGGTGGTTGACGAAGACCTAGCGGTCCGGCGCCGTCAGGACCGACAGGGCGAGGGACAGCACCGCCCGCACCTCGTCCGGGGGAACGCCCGCGGCCCGGCGGGCCAGCGCGGCCTCGATCTGGGCGGCAAGGTAGCGGGCCGCCAGATCGGTCGGGACGCGGCCCGCCCACTCCCCCCGCGCCCGGGCCGCGTCGAGGAAGGCAACATAGGCCGCGATCGCGCCCTCTCCCAGCGCGTCGATCAGGTCTTGGGTCTGCGGCCCGAACCGTTCGCGGGCCGCGCGCATCTTCACGAAAAGGCATCCGGGGTCCGACAGCGGGCTCTCCGACGCGTAGTGCACCAGCCCCTCCAGCGCCGCGTCGAACCCGTCCGGCGCGTCGAGGATCGCCAGCACCTCCGCCAGCACCTGCTGGGAATAGGCCGTCAGCGCCGCGCGGGTCAGCCCGTCCTCGCCGCCGAAAGCACGGTAGAGCGACGGTTTCGACACGCCCGACCGTGCGCAAAGCGCGTTGATCGACACCTCGGTCGGCCCCTCGTGCCAGTAGGCCTGCATCGCAAGCTCCGCGACCCGATCTGCGTCGAGGGTCTGCGGCCGTCCGCGCGGCTTCTTCGGGGCGTTGTCATCCATTATAATACCAGTCGGTATTTTATTATTGACCGGGCGGTATCACTTTCGTACCACTTGGTACGTAATCTGGCAAACGCCGGATCGCCCCATTGGCACGAAAGGAAACCGCATGTTGAAGACCATTCTCGCCGCCGTGACCGCCGTTGCAACCCTCACCGCGGTCGCGCAGGCCGAGAGCCACGCGCACCCGACCCATGTCGCCGCCGCCGACATCGCGTGGCAGGAAACCGGCCTGCCCGGCGTGCAGCTTGCCCTCGCCTGGGGCAGCGAGGAGGCCGGGGACGGTGTCTGGCTGATCCGGATGGCGCCGGGGACCGCGCTGCCGCGGCACGGCCATACCAACGATTACTGGGGGCTGACCGTGTCGGGCACCTGGGTCCATGTCCACGAAGACGGGTCCGAGACGGCCACGACCTCCGGGGACTACGCCTTCGTGGAGGGCGGCGTCCTGCATGGCGACCGCTGCGACGGGCCGGACCCGTGCATCGGTCTGCTGGACTTCGACGGGATCCGCGACGCCTATTTCCCGGAATGACGCCCGGGGGGGCGCTCAGCTCGCGCTCAGCGCCACCTTCATGTCCTTGACCTGGTAGATCACTTCGCCGTCGGCCTCCACGATGCCGTCGGCGACCCCCATCGTCAGGCGGCGGGTCTGCACGGCCTTGGTGAAGTCGACCTTGTAGGTCAGCATCTTGCGGTCGGGCCGGACCATGCCGGTCAGCTTGACCTCGCCCACGCCGAGCGCATAGCCGCGCCCCTGCCAGCCCCGCCAGCCGAGATTGAAGCCGGTCAGCTGCCACAGCCCGTCGAGGCCAAGGCAGCCCGGCATGATCGGGTTGCCGGGGAAGTGGCAGGCGAAGAACCACAGGTCGGGCGTGATGTCGAATTCCGCGATCACGTGGCCCTTGCCATGGGCCCCGCCGTCCGCGCTGATGTCGGTGATCCGGTCCATCATCAGCATCGGAGGTTCGGGCAGTTGCGCGTTCCCCGGGCCGAACAACTCACCGCGGGCGCATTTCAGCAGCCCCTCCTTGTCGAACGATGTGGGATACTGGGTCATGCGCGGCGTCAGTCCTTTCCAGAAGTTCCGACCCGTCTAGCACCCCGTCTCGCCACGTGACAAGGTCGGCGCGCTGTGCGTCCGGGCCGCAGGGCCGGGCCGGGCGGGCAAGGCGTTTCGCATTGAAATCCTGTGTCTGTGCCGCATATAACGGGGTCAGACCACGCGAGGATCGCATGTCGCCCGAGACCATCACCCGCAGCACACGCTGGCTGACCCGCGCCGGGGTGCGTCCGACGCGCCAGCGCGTGGCGCTTGCCGCGCTGCTGGTCGGCGACGGCAAGGACCGCCACGTGACGGCCGAAGGCCTGTTCGAGGCGACGCTGCGCACCGGCGAGCGGGTCTCGCTCGCCACCGTCTACAACACGCTGCGCGCCTTCTGCGATGCCGGTCTGATCCAGGAGATCACCGTCGACGGGTCGAAGAGCTACTTCGACACCCGGATGGACGATCACCCGCATTTCTACTGGGAGGATGACGGCCGTCTGACCGACGCGCCCGCCGACCAGCTCGAGATCGCCCGCCTTCCCGACGTGCCAGAGGGCATGGAGATCGCGAAGGTCGATGTTGTCATCCGGCTGAAAAAGTCCTGACACAGTTCACGGCTAGCCCGGGGCCATGACCCGAGTCCTGCTTTGCCTGCTCCTCGTCCTGCTCGGCGCGCCGCTGCGCGCGGAGACCGGGCGCGCGACCTATGACGCCGTGTTGCTGGGCCTGCCCGTGGGGCGGCTCGAGGTCGCGTGGCGGCTGGAGGACAACGCCTATGCCGCAAGCGCCGCCTTCCGCGCGGCGGGGCTCGCGCGGCTCGTCAGTTCAGGCGTCTACGCAGGATCGTCGGAGGGGACGCGGCGCGCCGGGCGCTTCATCCCCGGGGCCGTCGAGACCGAGCGCGATTTCGGGCGGCGGCCCTTCAAGGTCCGGATGCGGTACGCGGACGGCGTGCCCGAGATCCTGTCGCTCAGCCCGGACACGGCCGGGTACCGGCGCCTCGACCCCGCCACGCAGGGCGGCACGCTCGACCCGGTCAGCTTCGCGGTGGCCTTCCTGCGCCCCGTCGCCGCGACGGAGGCCTGTGGCCGCCGGTTCGAGCTCTTCGACGGGGCACGCCGGTCGCGGATCGAAGTCGGCCCGGCCCTGCAGGAGGGCGGCGTGCTTCGGTGCGAGGGGCGTTACCTGCGGGTCGACGGCTACACGCCCGAGGAACTGGCCGAGCGGACCGAGTACGCCTTCTCGGCGGTCTTCGCGGCAGTGGCGGGCGGACAGGTGCGCCTGGTCGAGGTCGATTTCGACTCTCTCCTCGGACCCGCGGCGCTGCGTCTGCGGTCCGAGTAGCGGGCAGGCCGTTGTCCGGCCCGCCCGATTGCTTTGCCTCAGCGGATCGCGGCGGTCAGGGCGTCGGCGAGGTCGGTGCGTTCCCAGGAGAAGCCGCCGTCGGCCTCCGGGGCGCGGCCGAAGTGGCCGTAGGCCGCGGTGCGCTGGAAGATCGGCTTGTTCAGCCCGAGATGGGTGCGGATGCCGCGCGGGGTCAGGTCCATGACCTGCCCGATGGCGCGCTCGATGGCAGCTTCCTCGACCTGGCCCGTGCCGTGGGTGTCGGCGTAGATCGACAGCGGCTTGGCCACGCCGATCGCGTAGCTGAGCTGGATCGTGCACTTGTGCGCGAGGCCCGCCGCAACGACGTTCTTCGCGAGGTAGCGCGCCGCATAGGCCGCCGAGCGGTCCACCTTGGTCGGGTCCTTGCCCGAGAACGCGCCGCCGCCGTGCGGGGCCGCCCCGCCGTAGGTGTCCACGATGATCTTGCGCCCGGTCAGGCCCGCGTCGCCGTCCGGCCCGCCGATCACGAACTTGCCCGTGGGGTTCACCCACCACTCGGTCGCCTCGGTGATCCAGCCATCGGGCAGCTCGCGGCGGATGTAGGGCTCGACCAGCGCGCGCACGTCGTCCGAGGTCATCGTCTCGTCGAGGTGCTGGGTCGAGAGCACGATCGAGCTGACGCCCACCGGCAGGCCGTTCTCGTAGCGCACGGTCAGCTGCGACTTGGCATCGGGCCCGAGCTTCGGCTCGGCACCGGACTTGCGGACCTCGGCCAGCGTCTTGAGGATGTTGTGGGCATAGCAGATCGGCGCCGGCATCAGCTCGGGCGTCTCGTTGACGGCGAAG
>JAUHZL010000229.1 GCA_030425945.1 Alphaproteobacteria bacterium
CGGCAACCCCGATCGCGTGGCCGGAGCTGTTCACCTCGCTGCAGACCGGCGTCGTGGAAGGCACCGCGAACGGCATCACCGACATCATGGGCATGAAATTCCCGGATGCCGGCCTCCAGTACCTGACCCTCGACGGGCACAGCTACATGGGCGCCCTGTGGTGGATGAACAACGAGAAGTTCCTGTCGATGCCGGAAGACCTGCGTCGCGTGGTGGTGGACGGCTTCGCCGCCCTCCAGCAGGCCACCTTCGCCTCGCCGAAGCGCAAGTCGATCCAGGCCTACGAGGACTTCGTGGCCGGTGGCGGCGACATCTACGTGCCGTCGCCCGCCGAGAAGGCCATGTTCCAGGAAGCCGCGGCCCCGGTCTACGAGTGGTTCCAGTCCTCGGTGACCAAGGGCCCGGAAATCTTCGCCGCCTTCACCGCCGCCGTGGATGAAGCCAAGGCGAAAGTCGATGCCGAGCGTGCGGCCGATCTGAACTGATCGCTCTCGCGTTCCGGACAGGAGCGGGCGGCCCGGGGAAACCCGGGCCGTTTCGTTTTCACCGCCTGTTAACCTTGAGCGCTATGCTGGTCGGGACCCCTGCCAAGGCCCTGCGATGCCCGATAACCTGTCCCCGACCCTGCCGATCTACACCGTGCGCGGGCTTGCCGTGGTCCTCGCCCACGACGTCGCGCCCCGGTTCGGCTACACGACCGGGAAACTGAATGAGCGGGTGCGCGGCAACCTCGACCGTTTCGGCGACGACTACGCGTTCCAGCTGACCGAGGCGGAGTGGGCCGCTTTGATATCCGAATTCGGGATATCAAACACCGGCCGCGGCGGGATCCGCCACACGCCCTGGGCCTTCACCGAACATGGCGTCGTGATGGCAGCGACGCTCTTGCGCTCGGACGAGGCCGTGGCGGCCTCGCGCCTGATCGTGGCGACCTTCGTCGAAGCCCGACACCGGGCGCGAGACGCCGACGCGGGACGCAACCTGCCCGATCCGCTCGGCACCGCCGACCTGGTCCCGCTCGCGCGCAGCGAACGGGCGGGGCTGGCGGCGAAGCTCGATGGGGCCCTCGGGCGGGTGCTCGACGCGATCGCCGACCCGGAGGCGGGCACAACGGTCCGAGAGGAAGCCCGCAGCATCGCGCGGGAGGGTCTCGGCGCGATCCGGGCGCGGCTGCGGCGCGAGGGGCTGACCAACGAGCGCGCCATCGCCGAAATCGGCAAGCTCCTGCGCGAGGCCGAGGCGCTGGATGCCGAGATCGAAGCCCGCCGCATCGAGACCGAGCATCGCCGCCTCGCCTTTCTGGCCAAACAGTTGCGGCTGGTCCTTGAGGCCCAACGCTACCTCGACGGCGGCACCGCGGACGGGCTGCTGGGCGTCCTGAAGGACCTCGGGGGCTGAGGCGCCCTTACCGGAACGGATACATCCAGACGCGGTAGTCCTCGACAAGGATCAGCGCCTTGTCGATCTCCTCGCGGGTCATCTTCTTGACGACCTCCTCCAGCGACATCGCGGCATCCGGGTCACCGCCGATGGCCGACAGCGTGTACCACATGTAGGCGCGCATCAGGTCCGGCGCGGGCAGGCCGCGACCGATCTCGTAGTACCAGCCCACGCCCGACTGGGCCCCCGGATGCCCTTTCATCGCGGCGCGCAGGTACCAGTCGAAGGCGCGCTGGTCGTCGCGCGGCACGCCCAGACCCATGGCGTACATCACCCCGATCAGCTCCTCGGCCTCGGCATTTCCCGAGCGCGCGGCCAGCCACAACTCCTCGCGCGCCTCGACGAAGCGGCCCTCTTCCATCAGGTCGCGCGCATGCTCCAGTTCGGCCACGGCGGGGCTTGCAACCGCGAGGCAAAGCGCCAAACTCGCCGCATGTTTCGCAAGTTTTCGCATCGGATCGCCTCCCTCTCGCTCGCCGGTCTCGTTGCCGCGATGCCCGTTTCGGCCGCCGACCTGCCCGCCCCGCTGACCGAGGCCGACTTCATCACCTTCGACGACGCGCAGGCGCGGCTCGGCCAGCTTCTGTTCTACGATAAGATCCTGTCCGGCAACCGCAACATCTCCTGCGGCACCTGTCATCACCACGACTTCGGCGGCACCGACGGGCTGAGCCTCGGGATCGGCGAGGGCGGCATCGGCGTCGGCCCCGAGCGGCGGCCCGGCGAGGGCGACGACCGGGTCCGCAAGCGCATCCCGCGCAACGCGCCCGCGCTCTGGAACCTCGCGCACGAGGACATCCGCGTGCTGTTCCACGACGGGCGGCTGGAGGTCTCGGACCTCTACGGCAACGGCTTCGACACGCCCGCGCAGGAGTGGGTGCCCCCCGGGTTGGAAACGGCGCTCGCCGCACAGGCGCTGTTCCCGATGACCGCGCAGTTCGAGATGGCCGGCAATGTCGGCGAGAACGAGGTCGCCGGGGCCGTCAACGACCGGATCGACGCGGCCTGGCCGATCATCGCCAAGCGGGTGCGCACGATCCCCGCCTATGGCGAAATGTTCGTCGCGGCCTTCCCGCACATCGACAGCCCCGAGCAGGTAAGCATCGTCGAGATCGCCAATGCGCTGGCCGCCTTCATGGGCACCGAGTGGCGCAACTTCGACAGCCCCTTCGACGCCTATCTCGCGGGCGACACCGACGCGCTGACCGAGCCGCAGCGCCGGGGGATGGAGCTGTTCTACGGCGACGCGGGCTGTTCCGCCTGCCACGCGGGGCCGCTGCTCAGCGACCAGCAGTTCCACGCGCTCGCCCTGCCCCAGTTCGGCCCGGGCCGCACCCGGGCGCACGACCCCTATGTCCGCGACGTGGGCCGGGTCGGCAAGTCGAACCGGCTGGAGGACAGCTACCGCTTCCGCACGCCGATGCTGCGCAACGTGACGCTGACCGCGCCCTACGGCCACAACGGGGCCTTCCCGACGCTGGAGGGGATCGTGCGCCACCACATCGCGCCGCGCGAAAGCCTCGTCCGATGGACGCCGGACATGGCGCATCTGCCCGATATCCCCTGGCTCGCCCCGGTCGACTTCCTCGTGCAGGACGACCCGATCGAGCGGCGGCGGCACGCGGCCGTGCTCGACCTCGCCCCGCAGGCGCGGACCGAGGCGGAGATCGCCGACCTCGTCGCTTTCCTCGGCGCGCTGGAAGGGGTGACGGCGAAGACCCGTCCGCTGGGCCGCCCCGAGACGGTGCCGAGCGGCCTGCCCGTCGACTGACCGGACCGCCCGCGCTGTCACAGGACCGACACGCAACGCGGGTATTCAGGCCGGAAAACGACGATCAGGCAGGCATTCGGACCCACGGCAATGATGGCGCAACTTCCTCCCCTCCGGTTGACCGGGGCGCATGTGTTGCGCGACGGCGCGTTCGAGGCCCGCACCCTCGCGCTGGCCGACGGGCGGATCACCCGCGGCCCCTTCGAAGCCGTCGACCTGAGCGGGCACTGGCTGCTGCCGGGGATTGTCGACATGGCCGCCGAGCCGGACCCGGCCGAGCGGCAGTCGCCCGGGACCTTTCGCGCGCGGCTCGCCGCCGGGGGCGTGACGACGGCCTGGGGCCTCTACCGCTGGAGCTGGGAAGGCGGCGAGACCGGCGTCGCCGCGACGCGGGGCGACCTCGCCCGCCTGCGCCGTGCCACGCCCGGACCGATCGACCTGCGCCCGGGGCTGGAGGCCGAGTGCCACGCCACCGCGACCGGCACCGAGCTTCTGGCCACGGCCGAGACCGAGCGGCTGGACCTCGTCTATTTCAGCAACCGGCTGGCCCGGCTTCAGGACCTCGCGCTCGGCGGCCCCGGCGGGCTGGCCGCGGCCGCCGGGGTGCTGGGCACCGATCCCGAGACGCTGGCGGCGCGCATCGCCGCAGCGGCGGCCTGTCGTCCGGGGGTGCCGCGTCACCTGTGCCGGATGGCGGAAGCCTTTGACCGGATGGGGATTTCCTACGGCAGCCTGGGCGACGCGGACGGCGAGACGCGCGAGCATCACCGGATCATCGGCGCCCGCCTGACCCTGCGCCCGAAAAGCCGCTCGGCCGCGGCCACCGCCAAGGCGATGAACGACCCGGTCCTGATCGCCGCCGCAGACCTTGCCGGGCTGGCCGACAGCGGCGCCCGGCGCGCCTCGGCGCTGGTGCTGGAAGGGCTCTGCGACGTGCTCGTTTCGGGTGCGCCGGGGGCGCGGATTCTCGACGCGATCTGGACGCTGACCGACCTCGGGATCGCCTTCGAGCGCCTGTGGCACCTCGCCAGCACCGGCCCGGCCGAGGTCATGGGCCTGCACGACCGGGGCACGCTCAACCCGGGAGCGCGGGCGGATGTCTGCATCCTCGACCCCGAACGCCGGCGCCTCGCCGGGGTCATCGCCGACGGCTGCCTCGTCTGGGCCGAGGGCGCGGTGGCCGACGCCTTTGCCGCCCGCGCCGCACGCGCCCCGCTGAGGGCCGCTGCTCCCCCCGCGCGGGCCGACGCCCGGCATGCGGCGGAATAACCGCCGTCGCGCAACCGCTTGCCAGATAGCCGCGCTCATGTAATCTGGCGCGGCATCACGGGAGAATCCGGTCCGCAAGGGCCGGTGCCGAAGGAGCAACCGCCCCGGTAAACTCTCAGGCAAAAGGACCGGATGCAGCGACAGACTCTGGAGAGTGGGGCCAAGGGCCTCCGCCGACGGGATAACGATCTCAGGCACCAAGGACAGAGGGGGCACCACCGCCGGAGCGATCCGGCACAGGTGCCGGCACGCGTTTCCCCGGCCCGTTGCGTTGAAAGGACCGGCATGGCGCTGCGCGATACTCCGTTGACCCCGCTCCACGAGGAGCTTGGCGCCCGCATGGGGCCCTTCGCCGGCTGGAACATGCCGATCCAGTACCCCGCCGGGGTGATGGCCGAACACCTCGCCTGCCGGGCGGGCGCGGGCCTCTTCGACGTGTCGCACATGGGACAGGTGCTGCTGCACCCGCTCTCGGGCGGGGTGGCCGAGGCCGCGGCGGCGCTGGAAAAGCTGGTGCCCGTGGACGTGGCCGGGCTGCCCGCCGGGCGCCAGCGCTACGCCATGTTCACCACCGAGGCGGGCGGCATCCTCGACGACCTGATGGTCGCGAACCGGGGCGACCACCTGTTCCTCGTCCTCAACGCCGCGAACGCGGCGGCGGGGATCGCCCATCTCGGGCAGTTGCGCGGCATCACGGTCGAACCCGTGACCGACCGCGCGTTGCTGGCCCTGCAGGGCCCGGCCGCCGAATG
>JAUHZL010000230.1 GCA_030425945.1 Alphaproteobacteria bacterium
AGGTCCTCGGCCGCCTTGCGCTGCATCCGGGCGGGGATTTCCTCGGAGAAAAGCTCGATCAGCAGATCCGGCATGGTGTCCTCTACTCGCCCGCGGGGGCGTCGTCGCGCGGGGGGCAGGCTTCGCCGACCGGCGAGCCGTCATAGGCCTTGCGCCCGCAATTGTTCAGTTGGTGCCACGCGTAGCCGCGCCCGTCGGGGAAGAGCGCCACGATGCGGTCCACGCCATAGGCGATGTTCTTGGTGCCCAAGACGGCGGTCGCGTCCCCGGCGGCGAGCGCCTCGTCGAGCGCCCCGGCGTCGAAACAGCCGAACCAGCCCGGCGCGATCAGCGGCGTGGCGCCCTCGTAGGGCACGGTCGCGGCCGGATCGGGGGGCGTGTCGAAGGTGAAGCAGGCCCGGAAGCCCAGAGGCGAGGACACCGTCTCGATGGCGGTGAAGCCCGAGACCGGCAGGTCCAGCACCGCCTCGGCGGCATCCGTCAGGCGCACGGTCGCCTGCACCGGGGCCTCGGTGTGATAGGCCCGGGTCTGGGTGTACCAGATGCCGATCCCCGCTGCGGCGGCGCAGGCCACGAGGATCGCCACGACGAACTTGCCGCCGGTCATCGGTGCCACTCCTGCATCGGGCTCACGCGGCGCTCTCTTCCCAGCCGCCGGCCGGGGTCTGGACGAAGGCGTCGGCGCAGGCTTTCGCAAGCGCCCGGACGCGGCCGATATAGGCCTGCCGCTCGGTCACCGAGATCACCCCGCGCGCGTCGAGCAGGTTGAAGAGGTGGCTGGCCTTGATGCACTGGTCATAGGCCGGATGCGCCATGACGATGCGCCTGCCGGTCTTCGGGTCGTCGTGGGCCTGGTCGAGGATGCGGCGGCACTCGGCCTCGGCCTCCTCGAAATGGCGCAGCAGGACCTCTGTGTCGGCCACGTCGAAGTTCCAGCGCGAGTATTCCTGCTCGGTCTGGCGGAACACGTCGCCGTATTTCAGCGCGATCGGCGCGTCCGGGTCGTTGAACGGCATGTCCATCACGTGGTCCACGCCGAGGACGTACATCGCCAGCCGTTCGAGGCCATAGGTCAGCTCGCCCGAGACCGGGTGGCAGTCATGCCCGCCGACCTGCTGAAAATAGGTGAACTGCGACACTTCCATGCCGTCGCACCAGACCTCCCAGCCGAGGCCCCAGGCGCCCAGCGTCGGGCTTTCCCAGTCGTCCTCGACGAAGCGGATGTCGTGGTGCGTGAAGTCGATGCCGATGGCCCGGAGCGAGCCGAGATACAGCTCCTGCAGGTCGGGCGGGCTCGGTTTGATCAGCACCTGGTACTGGTAATAGTGCTGCAGCCGGTTCGGGTTCTCGCCGTAGCGCCCGTCCGTCGGCCGCCGCGACGGCTGCACATAGGCCGCGGCCCAGGGCCGGGTGCCGAGCGAGCGCAGCGTGGTGCCCGGGTGGAAGGTTCCCGCGCCCACTTCCATGTCGTAGGGCTGAAGGATCGCGCAGCCCTTGCCCGACCAGTAGGTCTGAAGGCGCAGGATGATCTCCTGAAACGAACGCGGCGTGTCCATGGCGGGTTCCCGGTCTTGAAGGCGCGTTCTCTCTAGGCAACAGCCAAGGGGGGGTCAATCGGCCCTCACCGGATATTGGGGTGCATCGCTGCTGCAATTCGATATGGTCCGGTGCCACAGGCTCGAAACGGATTCGGATACAGTATGAGACGCATAGTTCTGGCAGGTCTTGCCGCCCTCTTCCCGCTGCTTACGGCGCTGGCCGCCGCCGCACAGGACGCGGTGTTCGTGCAGATCGAGTCGCATCCGACTCTGGGCGAGACCGAGACCGCCGCGCGCGGCTACGCGCAGGCCATCGACAACATCAACGGCTTCCGCGCCAACACCGGCTGGTATGCCGTGGCGGCCGGGCCCTACGCGCCGCAGGACGCAGCGCAGGTGCTGGCCCGCCTGCAGGGTCAGGGCCTCGTGCCGCGGGACGCCTTCATCACCGACGGCGGCATCTACGTCGAGCAGATCTACCCGGTCGGGGCCTCGGTGCTTGCCGCACCCGCCCCCGTCGCCCCGGTGGTCGAGGCCCCGGCGCCGCAGCCGGTGGTCCCGGTGCAGTCCACCCTGCCCGACGAGACCCCGCAGCAGGCCCGGCAGAGCGAAGCCGCCCTCGACCGCGAGGGCCGCGAGGCGCTGCAGGTCGCGCTGCAGTGGTTCGGCTTCTACCGCTCGGGCATCGACGGGGCCTTCGGACCCGGCACCCGCAACGCCATGGCCCAGTGGCAGAGCGCCAACGGCTACGAGGCGACCGGCATCCTGACCACCGCCCAGCGCGCCGCGCTGCTGCAGGGCTACCGCGACCAGCTGGCCTCGCTCGGCCTTGAAGAGGTGACCGACGAGGCGGCCGGCATCCGTATGCAACTGCCGATGGCCCGGGTCGCCTTTGCCCGCTACGAGCCGCCCTTCGTCCACTACGACAACACCGACGGCGGCACGACCCGCGTCCTGCTGATCAGCCAGGAAGGCACCCGCGCCACCCTGCACGGCCTCTACGACATCATGCAGACGCTGGAGATCGTGCCGCTGACCGGGGATCGCCGGAAGAACGCCAACGACTTCGTGCTGACCGGCCAGAACGACCGCCTGCACTCCTACACCTACGCCGCGCTGCAAGATGGCATGGTGAAGGGCTTCACGGTGACCTGGGCCCCCGAGGAGGACGACCTTTTCGCCAAGATCGTGCCGATCATGCGCGAGAGCTTCCGCCCGGTGGGCGACAGCGCGCTCGACGACACGCTGGGACAGGCCTCGGCGACGCAGAGCCTCGACCTGCTCTCCGGCCTCGAAATCCGGCGTCCCGAGAAGGCGCGCAGCGGCTTCTACCTCGATCCGCGCGGCCATGTGCTGACCGTCGCCGAGGGCGTCGAGGGCTGCGGCCGCATCACCATCACCGGCGACATCGACGCCAGCGTGGCGGCGGTGGACGCGGCGACCGGCCTCGCGGTGCTGACGCCCGCCAGCGCCCTTGCCCCGGCGACCAGCGCCACCTTCCTCGACGGCGTGCCGCGCCTGCGCGGGGACGTGGCCGTGGCAGGCTTCCCCTTCGAGGGCGCCCTGGGCACGCCCACGGTCAACTTCGGCACGCTGGAGGACCTGCGCGGCCTCGGCGGTGAAACCGACCTGGTGCGCCTCGGCCTGAAAGCGGAACGCGGCGAGGCCGGCGGTGCCGTGCTCGACAGCTCGGGCCTGGTGCTGGGCGTGCTGCTGCCCGGCGCGGACGGCACCCGCGCCCTGCCCGAGGACGTGGCCTTCGCCCGTCCGGCGGCGGCCCTTGACGGGCTCTTCGCGGCGGCCGGCGTGACCCCGGCCCGCGCGGCCCCCGAGGCCGGACTGCCGCCCGAGGACCTGACCGACCGCGCCCGGGCGATGGCCGTTCTGGTGAACTGCTGGAACTGACCAGCCGCGTGCCAAGACATCGGCGGGGCAGATCCGGGACCGGGTCTGCCCCGTTTTCATTCCGGAGGGTGCCATGCCCGAAATGACCCGCGACCCCGACACGTTCTTCGCGCAGGGCTGCGGCCGCTGCGACCGGTTCGGGACACCCGACTGCTCGGCCGCGCGCTGGTCCGAGGGGCTGGCGGCGCTGCGGGCGCTCTGCCTTGGCGCGGGCCTCGACGAGACGGCGAAATGGGGCCATCCGTGCTACACCCACGCCGGGCGCAACGTCGGGCTGATCGGGGCGTTCCGCGACGACTTCCGCCTGTCGCTGTTCAACGCCGCCCTGCTGGCGGACCCGGAGGGGCTGATGACCCGCGCCGGGCCGAACAGCCGCACGGCGGACATGATCCGGTTCACCGAGGCGCGGCAGGTGGCCGAGCGCGCCGGGGCCATCGGCGCGTTGCTGGCCCAGGGCCGCGCCAATGCCGCCGCCGGGCGGGTCGCGCCGAAGGCGACCGACGTGCCGGACCTGCCCGAGGCGCTGACCGATGCGCTCGACGCCGACCCCGAGCTGGCCGGTGCCTTCGCCGCCCTCACCCCGGGCCGCCAGCGCAGCTATGGCATCGCGCTGTCCTCGGCGAAGACCCGCGCCACGCAGGAGGCCCGGATCGCGCGGTTCCGCGACCGCATCCTCGCGGGCAAGGGCGCGACCGAGCGCTGAGGGCTCAGCCCCGCCAGAAGCGCGGCAGGAAGAGCACCAGCACGACGAGCAGTTCCAGCCGCCCGACCAGCATCCCGGCGCTGAGCAGCCATTTCGCGGTGTCGTTCAGGGTCGAGAAGTTGCCCGATGGCCCGATCGTGTCGCCGAGGCCCGGCCCGATGTTGGCCAGCGCCGTCGCCGCCCCCGAGAGCGCCGTGACCGGGTCGAGCCCGGTCAGCCCGAGCAGGATCGTCAGGATGCCCAGCGAGACGGTGAAGATCACGAAGAAAGCCATCACCGAGGACAGGACATCGTCGGCCACCGGCTCGCCGTCGTAGCGGACCATGAAGTAGCCGTGCGGCGAGTGGATGCGCCGGATCTGCGCCACCACCGCCGAGACGAGGATCTGGTAACGGAAGATCTTCACCGAGCAGGCGGTCGAGCCCGCACAGCCGCCGATCAACCCGACGAAGAAGAACAGCACCGCCGGCAGGTGGCCCCACTCCTGGTAGTCGGTCGAGGCATAGCCGGTGCCGGACATGATCGACGTGATGTTGAAGAGGCCCTCGCGGATCGCATGGGCGGGGCTGTCGCCGTCCACCACGTAGCGATAGCCGGTGGTGAACACCGCGAGGATCACGATGATCGAGATGTAGGTGCGCACCTGGCTGTCCCGGAGCAGCGGCCGGGTGTTGCCCGCGGCGAACTGCACGAAGCGGACGAAGGGCATCGAGGCCAGCAGCATGAAGACCGACGCGACGTATTCCGGTGCCCCCTGAAACGCCCCGAAACTGGCATCGCGGGTCGAGAAGCCCCCGGTCGACATCGTGGTCATCGCGTGGTTGAGCGCGTCGAACAGGCTCAGCCCCACCAGGACGTAGGCCAGCACGCAGGCCACCGTCAGCCCGAGGTAGATGATCGAGATCTGCTTCGCGATTTCCGCGGCCTGCGGCAGGATCTTGCCGCCGACCTCGAACGCCTCGGAGCGGAAGATCTGCATGCCGCCGACCCGCAGTTCGGGCAGGAACACCATGGCCACCACGATGATCCCGACGCCGCCGAACCATTGCA
>JAUHZL010000231.1 GCA_030425945.1 Alphaproteobacteria bacterium
TGCGCCGCGCAGCGGCCGGACTGCCGGATCAACACCCATGTGCTGGCCCATTCCACCGGGGCCTACGTGGTGCGCGAGGCGCTCGACGATGCCGACGACCGGCCGAGGCTGGCGGCGCAGAACTGGACGCTGAGCCAGGTCATGCTCTGTTCGGCCGACATCTCGGCCCGCTCGCTGGCGCAGGGCGAGACGGCGGGCGAAGCGCTCTATCTCCATTGCGCGCGGCTGACCAACTACTTCAACCCGTTCGACAGCGCGCTGTCGCTGAGCGACGTCAAGCGGCTGGGCGCGGCCCCCCGCGCGGGCCGGGTCGGACTGCCGCGCCCGCTCCACCCCAAGGCGGCGGACGTCGATTGCGGTCCCTATTTCGAGGCCAACCGGCCCGCCTTCGCGGACCTGCCGAACCCCTCCCACATCTGGTGGTTCTACGACGAAGTGTTCCTCGCCGATGTCCTGCACACCATGCGGGGGGCGGTGGACCGGCACCGGATCGCGACGCGGATCGCGGCTCCGGACGGCGGGCTGGCGCTGAGCCGCCCGGTCTGAGCCGATCAGTCGGGGACGTTGTCGATGCCCGAGCCGCCCCAGGGGTGGCACCGGGCCAGGCGCCGCGCGGCCAGCCAGCCGCCCTTCACCGCGCCATGCTTTTCCAGCGCTTCCAGCGCGTAGACCGAGCAGGTCGGCTGAAACCGGCAGCCATGGCCGACCCACGGGCTGAGGAGCAGCCGATAGGCCCGCAC
The DNA here is from genome assembly GCA_030425945.1 of Alphaproteobacteria bacterium. Lineage (GTDB taxonomy): Bacteria > Pseudomonadota > Alphaproteobacteria > Rhodobacterales > Rhodobacteraceae > Dinoroseobacter. The sequence continues at coordinate 741 of JAUHZL010000231.1, forward strand.
CGGCAGGCTGAGCACCCAGGCCGCCGGGCTCATGCGCCGGGGGCCTTGTGCAGTTTGCGCAGCGCGGTGGCGAGATCGGCCTGAAGCCGGCCGAAGTCGCGCTCTGCGGTGCGCCCGGCGCGGCCGATCAGCACGTAATCGGTGCCGGGGCGGCCCTCGGACGGCAGGACCAGCCGGGCAATCTCGCGCAGGCGCCGTTTGGCGCGGTTGCGGGCGACGGCGTTGCCGACCTTCTTCGAGCAGGTGAAGCCGACCCGGATCGTCCCGGCGGGGGCAGGCTCGTCCGCGCGGCGGGGCCGCATCTGCAGGATGAAGCCCGGCATCGCCAGCGACTCGGCCCGGGCGGCGGCGAGGAACTCGGCGCGGCGGCGCAGCCGGAGCAGCGGGGCGGCCTCCGGACATGCCAAACCCGCCGACGGGGCGGCGGGGGCGAGGGGGCGCTCATCGGCCCCGGCGGCATCGCGGGCGCGGGTCACGACCCGCACCGCCTTATGCGCAGAGACGCTTGCGACCGCGGGCGCGGCGCGCGTTCAGAACCTTGCGGCCACCCTTGGTCGCCATGCGCGCGCGGAAGCCGTGGCGGCGCTTGCGCACCAGGTTGGAAGGCTGAAACGTGCGTTTCATCTGTCTCGTCTCCACACTGCCCGGACCCGGTGGCCCCGTGGCTGTTTTCGTCGGAGGCTCTCCCTAAGACAGAGCGAGCCGCTGCGTCAACGCTTGCGCGCCGAAAATCCTGTCTCCGGCCCGCGTTATGGGCAAAAGGCGGTCAGCCTTGGCGGAGAGTGGCGCGCTGGGGAGGATTCGAACCCCCGACCCCTTGATTCGTAGTCAAGTACTCTATCCAACTGAGCTACCAGCGCGTGGAGCCGTGTCCTAACTGCGGGGCGGGGGCATTGCAAGCGGCTTTTCGCGGAAAATCGTCAGCCCGCGAGATCGTCGAGCGCGGCCTCGCCACGGGGCAGCCGGATCTCGAAGACGGTGCCCTCCGGCCCGGTCTCGCGCAGCCAGAGCGCGCCGCCGTGCCCGCGCACCAGATCGGCCGCAATCGCCAGCCCGAGGCCCGATCCGCCCTTGCGCGACCCGCCCTGGAACGGCGTGAACAGGTTGGCCTGCGCCTTTTCCGGCAGGCCCGGCCCGGTGTCCTCGACCGATATGACCCAGGCGTCCTCCTCGGCCCCGGCGAGGATCGAGATCGTGCCTTCCTGGCCGGTGCCCTCGATCGCCTGCCGCGCGTTCCGGACGAGGTTCGACAGCACCCGGTAGAGCTGCTCGGGATCGGCGCGCAGGTGCAGGTCGGGCGGCACCGCGGTGCGGTAGCTGACAAGGTCGTCCTCCGAGGCCGCCAGCCGTTCGCCGTCGAGCACCTCCTCGATCAGCGGGGCGAGGGGCAGGATGATCAGCGCGGGCGGCGGTTCCTCGGCCTTGCCGAAGGCCAGCGTCGCCTCGCACAGGTTGATCGCCCGCCGGATCGCGCCGACGAGCTTGGGCGCGGCGCGGGCGACCTTCGGATCGTCGCTCGACTCGAGCCGGTCCGCGAACAGTTGCGCCGTGGTCAGGATGTTGCGCAGGTCATGGCTGATCTTGGCGACGGCCTCGCCCAGCTGCGCCAGCCGCGCCTTCTGCTTCAGAGCGCTGGTCAGGCGCACCTGCAGGGTGTTCAGCGCCTCTTCCGCCGCGCGCAACTCGCGCAGGTTGGCGGTCGGCATGATCACGCGCCCGGGGTCTTCCGGCGCCTCGGCATACGCCGACATGTGCGCCGCCACCCGCGCCATCGGCAACACGAGGAACCGGCGCACCGCGAAGAACAGCAGGCCCGCTGTGATGATCGAGATGACCGCCGACAGGATCAGGATGCGCAGGCCGTAGTCGATCATCGCCACCCGCAGCGCGCCGGTGGCCATCGTGACCTCGATCACCTCGCCCGCGTTGCGGACCGGCGTGCCGGTGACGAGGATGATCCGGTCCTCGGTATCGAGCAGTTGCGCCATCGCGTCGCGGACCAGCGAGGCGGCGGTCGACGTCCGCAGGTCGTAGCGCCGGGTCACCATGCCGCCCACGGGCGCGGCCAGCACCAGTTCGCGCACCTCGTCGCGCCGCAGCACCACGGTCAGGACGCCCGCGTTCTCGAGCAGCTCCTTCTCCAGCGCGGGGTCGATCATCGTGTCGGTCGCCGCCAGCAGGGCCAGCGAGGCGATCTGCGCCCGCTCCAGGCGCGCCAGCAGGTAATCCTCGCGGAACCGGGCGATGGAGGGAACGAAGATCAGGACCTCGGCCAGCATCACGAAGACCGTGGTCAGGATCAGAAACCGTCCCGAGAGTGAGTTGAGCACGCGTCCTCCGCCCGTGCCGGTCCGCTCAGAACCGCTGCACCACGCCCACGATACGTTTCAGGAGGGGGTTGTCAAAGAGACGGGGCGAGAAATAGGCGCCCGCCGCGCGTTTGTTGATCTCGCCCAGCGTCGGGTAGGGCGCGACCATGCCGGCGATGGCGCTCATCTTCATCCGGTTCGCCAGGGCCAGCGCCCAGACCCCGATCAGGTCGCCCGCCGAGGCCCCGGCGATCGACGCGCCCACCGGGCGGCCCTTGACCACCATGACCTTGATCAGGCCGGTGGTCTTGCCCTCCGCGATGGCGCGGTCGTTCTCGTGGTAGGCGAAGCGCGCCACCTCCAGCTTGTCGCCGTGGATCTCGCGCGCCTGCGCCTCGGTCAGGCCGACCTGGGCCAGTTCCGGGTCGGTGTAGGTCGCCCAGGGGATGTGATCGGTGCGCGCCTTGGCGGGAAGGCCCAGCACGATCTGCCGGATGACGATGCCCGCATGGTAGCCCGCGACATGGGTGAACTGCAGCGGTCCGGCGACGTCGCCCACGCCGTAGACCCGCTTGTTCGTCGTCCGCAGCGAGGCATCCACCGTCAGCCCGCGCCGGTCATGGGCGATCCCCGCCTTGTCGAGGTCGAGCGCGTCGAGGTTCGGTGTCCGTCCCACGGCAATCAGCAGGTGCGTCCCGCTGTGGCTGTGCCCGCCGCCGGTGTGCACGGTAATCGCGCCCGGCCCGCCCTCGATCCGCTCGGCCTGCGCGCCCTCGACGATCCCGACGCCCTCGCCGCGCAGCCGCTCCAGCACGATGGCCGCGAGTTCGGGGTCGTCCTTGCCCAGTGCCTTGGCCCCTTCGAGGACCGTCACCTTGCTGCCCAGCCGCACATGGGCCTGCGCCATCTCCATGCCAATCGGGCCGCCGCCGATGATGATCAGGTGGTCGGGCCGCTCGCGCAGGTCGAAGATCGTCTCGTTCGTCTCGTAGGGCACGGTGTCGAGGCCGGGGATCGGCGGCACGAAGGGCCGCGAGCCGGTCGCGATCACGATGCGCCGGGCGGTGATGACGTGGTCGCCCGCCTGCACCTCGCGGGCGTTCAGGAATCGCCCGTACTCGCGGATCACCCGGACGCCGAGGCCCTCGAACCGCTCCTGGCTGTCGACCGGGGCGATGGTCTCGATCACCCTGTGGACGTGGTCCTTGGCCCCGGCATAGCTGACCTCGGCCGCAACCGGGGTGATGCCGAAGCGCCTGCCCGCCCCCATCGCGTGGGCCTGCTTGCCCGCCGCCAGCAGCGCCTTCGACGGCACGCAGCCGAAGTTCAGGCAGTCGCCGCCCATCTTGTGGCCCTCCAGCAGGACCACCTTCGCGCCCATCTGCACCGCGCCCGCCGCCACGCTGAGGCCGCCCGAGCCCGCCCCGATCACGAGGATGTCGGTCTTGATCCGGTTCGTCATGGCTCAGCCCTCCGTCCGGCCGCGCAGCCGCTTCACCAGCACCGGCACCAGCGCCAGCGCGCCGAGCGCCAGCAGCGGACCGAGGATCTGCGGCTCGAAGATGATGCCGAGGTCGGGCGCCGTGCCGCGGGCAAAGACCTCGCCCAGCCCCGCGCCGACCCAGGTGTAGACGGCGGTGCCGGGGATGATGCCGACGAAGGTGGTCGCCACGTACTTGCCCAGCGGCACGCCCAGCAGGCCGGGCAGCAGGTTGGCCACGAAGAACGGCACCGCGGGCACCAGCCGCATGATCAGCAGGTAGCTCGTCTCGTCCTCGCGCAGCCCGTCGCGGATGCGGCGCACCGCCCCGTCCGAGCCGTCGATGCGTTTTGCCAGGGCGTCGCCCAGGCCCCAGCGCGCCGCGAGGAAGATGTTCGTCGCGCCCACGGTCGCGGCCAGAACGGTCAGGATGGTGCCGGGCACCAGCCCGAACAGGAAACCGCCCGCCAGCGTCACGAAGAGCGCGCCCGGGATCGAGAACGAAACCACCAGCACGTAGAGGCCGGCATAGGCCAGCGCCGCACCGAGGTAGTTCGCGTCGCGGAACGCCAGCAGCGCCTCGCGGTTGTCCGCCAGCGCCTGGAAGGACAGCCGGTCGCCGAAGGCCCAGGCCCCGAGGCCCGCGCCCACCGCGATCACCGC
>JAUHZL010000232.1 GCA_030425945.1 Alphaproteobacteria bacterium
GACGGCCGACTTCCTTGAACGCACCCTGATGCGCAGCCCGTCCGGGGCCTATGTCGCGCTGGCGGACATCGTCAGCGTGTCCAGCCGCAACGGCTTCTCGACCATCCGGCGCGAGAACGGCCTGCATGTCGTTTCGGTCACCGGCGACATTTCGGAGGACGACCCGGCCCGCGCGCAGGAGATCACCGAGCAACTGCGTGACGCGATCCTGCCCGAGCTCGAAACCCGCTTCGGTGTCACGACGCAGCTTTCGGGCCTCGCCGAGCAGGAGCAGAACTTCCTCACCGACGCCCTGACCGGGTTCGGCGCCTGCCTGATCGGCATCTACCTTGTCCTGGCGTGGATCTTCTCGTCCTGGACCCGGCCGGTGGTCGTGATGGCGATCATCCCCTTCGGCCTCGTCGGCACGATCTGGGGTCACTACATCTGGGATCTGCCGCTCAGCATGTTCTCGGTCGTGGGCCTGATCGGGATGACCGGGATCATCATCAACGACTCGATCGTGCTGGTTTCGACCGTGGACGAATACGCCAAGGAGCGGGGGCTGATCCCCGCCATCCTCGACGCGACCTCGGACCGTCTGCGGCCCGTGTTCCTGACCACCGCCACCACGGTGCTCGGCCTCGCGCCGCTGATGTACGAGGCGTCGACGCAGGCGCAGTTCCTCAAGCCCACAGTCATCACGCTGGTCTATGGCCTCGGGTTCGGGATGGTTCTGGTGCTGCTGGTGGTGCCCGCGATCCTCGCGATGCAACTGGATGTCGCCCGCCAGGTCGCGGCGGCGCGGCGGGCGCTGCGTCTGCCGGGCCGCGCGCGTCCGGTGGCCCTTGCGGTGGGGTCGCTTGCGGCGGGCTACGCGGCCGTCTTCGCGGCGACGCTGGGCTCTGCCGCGCTGACCGGCGCCCTGCCCGGCCCGCTGACCGCGGCGCTGCCCGCGCTTGCGGAAGCCCCGGCGCTGGCCACCGGGCTCGGGCTGTTCCTGCTCGGCAGCCTCGCGCTGACGGCGCTGGTCTGGATGGTGTCCGTGGCGGTCGTCTTCGAACGGCGCCGCCGCGCGGCCGCGTGACGGCTCAGCCCGCGTCGCAGCCGACGGTCTCGACCGCGCCGCGCGGGCCGATGACCGTGACCTTCAGTCGTGAGCGGTCGATCACCAGCGGTGCGCCCCGGGGCGGCACGAGGTCTGCCGTGGCGACCAGGGCCGCGCCGCGCACCACCGTCTCGGTCTCGCTGACCCAGATCGAGGGATCGCCGCTTTCGATGACCGCGACGGCCTCCGGCCCCATCCCGTCGGGCGCGCGCATCCCCATCTCGACCCGCACGCCGTCGGCAATCGGGGCCATGGCGCAGCGCAGCCGGGTGTCGATCACCCGCGGTTCGTCGGCGAGCGCGGCGCGGATGGCCGGATCGGGCGCGCCGCCGGGGGGCAGCGTGGCCCGCACCGTGGTCGTCATCGGCATGCAGATGTCATGGCAGACGCCAAGGCTCACGTCGGCCGTCACCTGCATCGGCGCGGCCGGATCGGAGGGCCTCAGCAGCAGGGGAAGGATCACCTCGCCGGTGTAGCCGATCGTCTGCACCCCGAAGCTGTCGAACACCTCCGGGGCCGGGAAACGCGTCTCGGCGACCACGAGGTTCCGCGAGCCGCTCCAGTCCAAGTCCGGGGGGATGCCCGCCTCGCCGGGGGCGCGCCAGTAGGTCTTCCAGCCGGGCTCCAGCCGGATGCGCAGCCCCGCGACATGCACGCCCTCGGCGGTCCGCCAGCCGGGCAGCAGCGTCACCTCTGCCATCGCGGAGGGGTCGGCGGCCGACCCCGCGACCGGGCTGAGGGACAGGGCAAGGGCGAAGGCGAGCGTGCGGGACAGGGAGCGTGTCATGGCGCGCAGCCTTACGCCGCGAACCGGCAGGGGGAAATCACAAACCGGAGAGAGATCCCGCTTGCGGCCTCCCCGACACGGGCCGGGCCTTGATATGCGGCGGGGCACGCCCCAAGCTCTTGGGATGCAGACGCAGCAAAACCTCGACAGCCTCAGCGGCAAGCTTCTCATCGCGATGCCCGGCATGGGCGACCCCCGCTTCGACCGGAGCGTGGTCTACGTGTGCGCGCATTCCGATGACGGCGCGATGGGACTGATCGTGAACAAGCCCGCGACCGACCTCGATGCAGGCGACCTGCTGCGCCAGATCGGCGTCGAGCCGAGCAGCGACATGCGCCCGATCACCATCCACTTCGGCGGACCGGTCGAGCACGGGCGCGGCTTCGTGCTGCACAGCGCGGACTACGCGGCACCGACCTCGACACTGAAGGTGGACGACCGCATCGGCATGACCGCGACGATGGACATCCTCGAGGACATCGCGAACGGCGGCGGTCCGAAGGACGCGTTGCTGCTGCTCGGCTATTCCGGCTGGGGTCCCGGCCAGCTCGAAAGCGAGTTGCAGGAGAACGGCTGGCTGACCGCCGATGCCTCGCACGACCTGGTGTTCGGGACCGACGCGGGCGGCAAGTGGAACGCGGCGCTGGCCTCGCTGGGGATCGACCCCCTGTTGCTGTCGGCAAGCGGTGGACGCGCCTAGCGTGGCGCGGCGGCCCGGCGCAGCCGGTCGTTGATCGCACGGCCCAACCCCGCGTCCGGCACCGGTGCCACGGCAATGACCTGTCCGGGAGCGGCCCGCGCGTCGAGCGTCCGCAGCGCCGCGAAGAGCCGCGCTGCCGCCTCCACCGGATCGCCCGTCTCGGACAGGTTGATCTCGGCCCCGTCACAGCCGGGACCGAACCCCAGCCACAAGGCCCCCTCGGGCCGCGTCGCCGCCTCCAGCACGACGCGCGCGCGCGGCGCATAGTGCGAGGCCAGTTGCCCCGGTGCGGTCGGTCGCGCCTCGTCGGGGCCGACAGCCACAGGCGCCCCCAGCACCGCCTCGATCGCCTCGACCGGCACGCCGCCGGGGCGCAGCAGCCGGATCGGCCCGTCGCCCACCAGCGACAGGATCGTCGACTCGACCCCGACCGCGCAGGGTCCGCCGTCGAGCACCGCGTCGATCCGCCCGCCGAGGCCCTCGCGCACATGCACGGCCGTGGTCGGGCTGACCTTGCCCGACGGGTTGGCGGAGGGCGCCGCGACCGCCGCGCCGACCTGCCCCAGCAGGGCCCGCGCGAGGTCATGCGCCGGCACGCGGATCGCGACTGTCGGCAGCCCGGCACTCAGCAGGTCCGCCACCGGCGCACCGGGCAGCCGATCCAGCACCAGCGTCAGCGGACCCGGCCAGAAGGCGGCGGCCAGCGCCTCGGCCCGGGCGTCGAAACGGCCGAGCGAGCGCGCCGCCGCGACCGATGCGACATGCGCAATCAAGGGGTTGAACTGCGGACGTCCCTTCGCGGCGTAGATCGCCGCCACGGCAGCGGGATCGCCCGCCAGCCCGCCGAGGCCATAGACCGTCTCGGTCGGAAACGCGACCAGCCGCCCGGCGCGCAGCAGCTCTGCCGCCCGGGCGATCCCCGCCGCATCTCCTGCCAGAACCTCGGTCTCCACGTCGTGCCCTCGTGACGCTGCGTCAGGATTGCCGCTCCTCGCGGCCCCGTGCCACGCCTAGCGCAGCCCGCCCGGTCCTACGCGCCGGGCGCGCCCCTGCCAAGAGCGACCGCATCCCGGAGGTCCCATGCCCTATACCGCCCCGACAGCAGATATCCGTTTCGTCCTCGACCATGTCGTTGGCTTCGACCGGGTGGCGGGCACCGAACGCTTTGCCGATGCGACCCCCGATACCGTCGCCGCCGTGCTGGACGAGGCCGGACGCCTGTGCACCGATATCCTTGCGCCCCTGAACCGCGTCGCGGACCAGAACCCGGCGCGGCTCGACAACGGCGTCGTGCGCACGGCGCCGGGGCTGGCCGACGGCTGGCAGGCGATCGCCGAGGGCGGCTGGCTCGGGATCTCGGCGTCGCCCGAGTCGGGCGGTATGGGACTGCCGATGGCGCTGGGGACCGCGCTGAACGAGATGCTGTCCGGCTCCTGCCTGACGATCCACCTCGCCACGCTCCTGAGCCAGGGCCAGATCGAGGCGCTGGAACATCACGCCGCGCCATGGATCCGGGAACTCTACCTGCCGAAACTCGTCAGCGGCCAGTGGAACGGCACCATGAACCTGACCGAGCCGCAGGCCGGCAGCGACGTGGGCGCCCTGCGGACGCGGGCCGTGCCGAACGCTGACGGCAGCTACGCGATCTCGGGCCAGAAGATCTACATCACCTGGGGCGACAACGACTTCACCGAGAACACGGTGCACCTCGTGCTGGCACGGCTGCCGGATGCACCGGCGGGAACACGCGGCATCTCGCTGTTCCTCGTGCCGAAGTTCCTGCCCGATGCCGAAGGCAATCCCGGCGCGCGCAATGGCGTGCGGGTCGTCAGTCTCGAACACAAGCTGGGCCAGCACGGCGCCCCGACCGCCGTGATGGAGTACACCGACGCGACCGGTTGGCTGGTCGGCGACGAGGGTGCCGGCATGCGCTGCATGTTCACCATGATGAACAACGCCCGTCTCGGCACCGGAACGCAGGGCGTCGGCATCGCCGAAGCCGCCACGCAGGCCGCCTTTGCCTATGCCGAGGGCCGCGTGCAGGGCCGCCCGCTGCGCGGCACCTCCGGCACCATCCAGGACCATGCCGATGTGCGCCGGATGCTGGTCGCGATGCGGGCCGAGACCTTTGCCGCCCGCGCGCTGGCGCTGGACTGCGGCGTCGCCATCGACATGGGGCACGCTACCGGCGATCCCGCCTGGACCGGCCGCGCCGGTCTGCTGACCCCGCTGGCGAAGTCCTTCTGCACCGACACCGGCGTCTGGGTCGCCAACGAGGCGATCCAGGTGCACGGCGGGATGGGCTTCGTCGAGGAAACCGGCGTCGCGCAGTTCCTCCGGGATATCCGCATCGGCCCGATCTACGAGGGCACCAACGGCATCCAGGCGATGGACCTCGTCGGGCGCAAGCTGTCGGACGGCGGCGAGGCCGCGCTGCGCCTGATCGACGAGATCGAGGCCGGGTCCGAGCGGGCCCGCGTCGGCGCGCTGGCCGATCTGGCGGACACGGTCTGGCAGGCGGCCGAGTCGCTGCGCGAGACGACCGAAGCCCTGCTGGCGGAAGCAGACATGAACGTGCGCTTCGCCGGGGCCGTGCCCTA
>JAUHZL010000233.1 GCA_030425945.1 Alphaproteobacteria bacterium
GCGCGTGGCCGATGTGGAGGTTGCCGTTCGCGTAGGGAGGGCCGTCGTGCAGCGTGAAGGGCGGGCGGCCCTGCTTCTCGCGCAGGCGGTCGTAGACGCCGATCCGTTCCCAGCGGGCGAGCCAGTCTGGCTCGCGCTTGGGCAGGCCCGCGCGCATCGGGAACTCGGTGCGGGGCAGGTTCAGCGTGTCCTTGTAGTCGGGGGTCTCAGGCGTGTCGGCGCACATCTTGGGCGTCCTCTGGAATACGGTCTCGGTCTGGGAAGGAGGGCGGCGCGAGGTCTCGAACGCCTTTGGCCCGGCGGCTCGGATGGATCAGAGCGCCGGGCACGTAATTCGGATGATGATCGCGGTGCGAGCCGTCATGCGCCGGTCTATACGCCTGCCCCCCGGCAGGCACAACCGCCCGGTCCGCGACAGGACGCGCGGCCGGGACGGGGTGTTGCGGCGATGCGATGCCGCGGGCTCAGCCGTTCACATGCGCCCAGACGGCGGAAATCGCGACCGAGCCTTCGCCCACCCCGGAGGCCACGCGCTTCACCGACCCCGAGCGCACGTCGCCCACGGCGAAGATGCCAAGCTGCGAGGTCTCGTAGGTGCTGCGGCCGCCGACCTCCGGCCCGGTGCGGACGAAGCCCTTGCCGTCCAGTTCGACGAGGCCCGACAACCAACCGGTGTTCGGCGCAGCCCCGACCATGACGAAGACCGCCCCGGTGCGCAGCAGCCAGTCCTGCGCGCTGGCCTTGTCGCGGATGGTCACGGCGTCGAGCGCGGCCTCGCCGTGCAGCGCCGTCACTTCTGTCATCCGGTGCAGCGTGATCTTCGGATCGGCGTCGAGGCGCGAGGACAGGTAGGACGACATCGACTCCGCGAGGCTCTGCCCCCGGATCAGGACGTGGACGTGATGCGCGCTGCGGCTGAGGAACATCGCCGCCTGCCCGGCCGAGTTGCCGCCGCCGATCACCACGACATCGGTGTTCCGGCAGTAGCGCGCCTCGACGTCGGTGGCGGCGTAGTAGATGCCGTTGCCCTCGAACTCGGACAGGCGGTCGAGGGGCAGCTTGCGATACTGCACGCCGGTCGCCACCACGATGGACCGCGCGCAGACCTGCGCGCCGTCGTCGAGCGTGACGCGGAACCGGCCGTCCAGGTCGCGGGCCAGTGCGGTGGCCCGGCGCGGCACGGCGAACCGGGTTCCGAACTTCATCGCCTGCACCTCGCCCCGCCAGCACAAATCGGCCCCCGAGATGCCGGTGGGAAAGCCCATGTAGTTCTCGATCCGGCTCGACGTGCCGGCCTGCCCGCCGATGGTCAGGTCCTCGATCACCAGCGCCGACAGCCCCTCGGCCCCGGCATAGACCGCCGCCGCGATCCCGGCCGGACCGCCGCCGACGATCAGGACATCGTGGATCTCGGTGTCGTCGAGCGGCAGGTCGATGCCCAGCAGGCGCGCGACCTTGCGCGGGGTGGGATCGTCGATGACCTTGTGATCGCCGAAGATCACCGCGGGCGCGTGCCCCTCCAGCGCGCAGGCGGCGGCGAGCGCGTCCGCCTCGGGGCTGTCCGGCTCGACGCTGGAATAGGGGATGCGGTTGCGCGACAGGAAGGCGGCGATGGCCCGGATCTCGCGGCTGCGCTCGGCCCCGATCAGCGTCAGCGAGGCGCGGTTGCTCTCGATCAGGCGGCGGCGACGGCCGGCGAAGACGCTGACGATGATGTCCGACATCTCGGAGATCTCGGACATCAGGCGCAGCATCGCGGCGCGTGGCACGGCCAGCACCCGGCCCGCCGTCACGGCCCGGTTCGCCAGCATCACCGCCCCGTTGTTGAGAAAGCTGATCTCGCCCAGGAATTGGGTCGGACCGATCGTGGCGGTGCCATAGCGCTGGCCGTCGGGATCGACCGCCTCGACCTCGCCCTCCTCGACATAGAGGAACTCGGTCTGCGGCGCGCCGAGCGTCGTCAGCATCTCGCCCGGCGCGAAGGCGCGCGACGTGCCCGCCCTGCGCATCGCGGCGACATGGGCGTCGTGCAGCGGCGTGCGCACCATCGTGCGGAGGTCGGGGGCAAGGGTGTCCATGTCGGATCAGTTCTTCAGGCGGGCGCGGGCGGCGCGGGTGGCATCGAGCAGGTCGCGGGCGTCGGGGTCGTCGATTCCCACCTCGGCCAGGTGGGACACCGTATCCGCAAGATAGTCGAAACTGGTGCCGAGAAAGCCTGTTCCGGTCGCCGCGTACCGCACCTGCTCGTCCCGCGTGATGTCGGGCCGCATCAGCGGGTCGGCATGGTCCGCAAGGAAGGTCAGCGCCCGCGCCGGTTCGCCATCGATCAGGACCGGGACGAAGCGGGCGAGGTAACCGGGACCGATCATCTCGCGCCGGAACAGGATCTCGGTTTCGCGGTCCGCGATCCCGGCCGCGATCCGGAAGGCGACCCCGTCGCAGCCGCTGCCGGTGTCGAGCGCCGCCATCAGGCCCGGGGCCTCGGCCGTGCCGCGCCCGCCGTAGATATCGACAAGGATGAAGCGGCGCTGGTGCCCGGGGGCATGGGCGCGGCGCAGGTCGCAGAACTCGAGCGCGGGGTCCCAGATCAGCGAGCCGTAGGCGAAGATCCACAGGTCGCCCGTGTGCCCCGACAGCGCCTCGGCCCGCAGGGCCTCGCGGGTGTCGTCGGGGTAGAAGGGAAAGACGTCAGGCAGCCCCTTCTCGCGCAGCGTCGCGCGGACACGCTCGGGCGTGATGGTGCGGAAATAGGACTGCGCCGGGGGCCGGATCCGGTCCCGCAGCGCGGGGACATGGCGGAACGGGTCCGCGGTCACGCCGCACCCTGCCCGAACAGACCGGTCAGCGCCCGCTTGACGAGGGCCGAGACCGAGGGCCGCGTCGCCTTCGTGAAGGGCAGCGGGCGGCAGACCTCCATCGCGGCGACGCCGACGCGCGCGGTCAGTGCCCCGTTCACCAGCCCCTCGCCGAACCGGCGCGACAGCTTCGACAGAAGGCCGCCCCCGGCCAGCGACCCGATCAGGTCGTCGCCCACCGCGACCGCCCCGGTCGCCACGAGATGGGTCAGCACGATGCGGGTCAGCCGCCAGCTTCCCAGCGTCCCGGCGCGCCCGCCGTAGACCTCGGCGATGCGGCGGATCATGCGCAGGTTGGAGGTCAGCGCCGCGACCACGTCGGCCAGCGCCAGCGGCACCAGCGCCGTTACCGTGGCGACCTGCCGGGCGGCCGCGGCCACCTCGTCCTGCGCGGCGCGGTCGAGCGGCGCGAGCAGGGCGCGCTCGGCTTCGGCGAAGACGGCATCCGCATCGAAGGCCTCGGCGGCCCGGCGCTCCAGCGCGGCGACCCCGGCGGCCAGTTCCGGGCGGGCCCGATAAAGCGTGGCCAGGTCCCGGGCAACGCGGCGGGCGGCGGTCAGATCCTGCGCCCCGGTCGCGCGGTCGGCGGCATCGCGCAGCCGGTCGAGCCGGGCCAGCCGGGCGTAGCCGCGCCATTCCCGGGCCGCGATGCCCAGCGCCGCCAGCAGCACGAGGCCGACCAGACCGGTCGCGGCCCAGCCAAGGATCGGGTTGGCGGCCAGCAGGCCGGTCACGAAGTTCCACGCCGTTACCGACAGCACGAAGCCGACCAGCGCCACCAGCGCCGACCAGAACAGCCGGGTCAGGCGCGACGGCGGCCGCGCGGACAGTCGTGCGAGCGTCGCCATCGCCTGTCCCTGCGGCAGGGCCGCGGCATCGTCCGGCACGGGGGGCGCGGTCGCGGGCGAGGCGGTGGGCGGCGGATCCGCGTCGAGGTCGATCAGGACGGGGCCCTGGGGGGAAGCGGTCATGTCAGGCGGTCTCCGAACAGGAACTCGGCCGCACGGTCGAGCCGGATATGGGGCGGGCCGTCGCCCGGGGCGAGCCGGAGCGCGGCGGGCGCGAAGGAGGTTCCCGGCCAGTCACCGGTCAGCCAGCCCGCGGCGCCTTCCCGCGCCGGGGCCAGGATCGCGGCGGGGTCCTCGGGCAGGTCGCCCGGATGGAAGGCCGCCTCCTTGCCGGTGCCGAGCAGCCGCCCGCGCACCATCTGCAGCGAGCGTCCCCCGTGGGTGCGCTCTTCCTCCACCGTTGCCCGCAGGCTGGCGATGGCCATGGCGGCGGTCTTTGCCCCGGCGAAATCGGCGCGGCGGCGGGCGTCGGCGACCAGCGCTTCCATGATCGCGGTCAGCCGGGCGTGCTGGCTGTGATGGATGTGGTCGGCCTTGGTCGCGGCGAAGAGGATGCGCTCGACCCGCCGCCCGGTGAGACCGGCGAACCAGCCATTCGCGCCGGGGCGGAAGGCCGTCAGGATGTCGGTCATGGTGCGGCGCAGGTCCTCGACGGCCCGCGGTCCGGCATGCAGGGCCCCGAGCGCATCCACCAGGACCACCTGCCGGTCGATGCGCGCGAAGTGATCGCGGAAGAAGGGCCGCGCGACCTGCGCCTTGTAGGCGTCGAAGCGGCGCTCGAACTCACGCCAGAGGCTGCCGCGCTTCGCCCCGGACTGCGGCGGCAGAGGCGCGAAGGTCAGCACGGGAGAGCCTTTCAGGTCGCCCGGCAGAAGGAACCGTCCCGGCGTGCAATCGGCGTAGCCCGCGTCGGCCGCGGCGTGCAGCGCCGTGGTGAAGGCGGCGGCGAGCGACTGCGCCGTGACCTCGTCGAACGCGGCGGCGGGATCGGCGGCGGTCAGCGCCGCCAGCGCCTCGGCCCCGCCGGGGCGTTGCGGCAGCCGCGCGATGGTCGCCTCGGACCACTCTGCATAGCTGCGGTTCATCAGCGCGAGATCGAGCAGCCACTCGCCGGGATAGTCCACGATGTCGAGATGCACCGTCCGCGGTCCCGCCACGGCGCCCAGCAGCCCCTGCGGGCGCACCCGGAACGACAGCCGCAATTCCGAGATCGCCGCGGTCGGGGCGGGCCAGGCGGGCGTGGTGCCGGTCAGCTGGGCGAGGTTCGCCTCGTACGGGAACCGGGCCACCGTATCGTCGGGCTGCGGGCGCAGGTAGGCCGCCGTGATCGCGCCCTTCGCGACGCCGGCCATCCCGCCCATCCGGCCCCGGTCGAGCAGGTTCGCCACCAGCGCCGTGATGAACACGGTCTTGCCGGACCGTGCGAGGCCGGTGACGCCGAGGC
>JAUHZL010000234.1 GCA_030425945.1 Alphaproteobacteria bacterium
GACGTCTCGCCCTGCGTGATCATCGGCTTCCCCGGAAGATGCGTCTCGCGCCTCGCGACGCTGGCGAGCCACTCCACGTCGCTGTCCGCGAGATAGCCGAAGATGAAGAGCGAGCGTTTCATGTGCGGGTCTCCCTTCCCTAATGCACCGCCGCCGAACGGACGGCGGGGAGCGCGCGGGCGACGTCGAAACTCTCGCGCACGGTCGCGCCGAGTGGAACGATGCGGCGCTCGGCGAAGGCGGTCATCCGCGCCTCGTGGGGGCGGACGACGAAGGTCGCCCGCGCTACGCCGCTCTCGTATAGTGCGCGGTTGGCGTGCGCGATCAGGGCGCCGCCCGCAAATGCGTTCACGCGGTCGGGCCGCACGGCGACGGCCGTGATCCGCGCGTCATGCGCGCCGATGCGATGCACGACGACCCAGCCGAGGGCGGGCGCGTCTGGCTCCGGGCCTGCGCGCAGGAGGGCCGAGGCGTCGTAGTCCTGCGGCGCGCCGTCCTGTCCGACGTCGAGATGGGCGCGCGGGTGTAGCTCCTCGTGGCACCAGTTGGCTGGGCCGATCAGGCGCAGAACGCGGTCGCCGGCCTCGCGCCAGGGTTGGATCAGCATGCGCCGCAGTCTGGGTTGGGCGCGCGTGAACCACGGCGCTGCGAGCGACGCCTCCCGGTCGATGGCGTAGACGGTGCTGACGCGCGCCGGCTCGGTCCAACCGGCGGCAGAGAAGAGCGCGCGCACCGGCGAGACCGGCCCGCGCGGCGCAGTGAAGCGCGCGGCGAGCCGACGCGCGCCCCGCATCGCGGCCTCGCGCTCAAAGGCCGCGAGCAGCGCCGCTCCCCCGCCGCGCCGCCGGCGGCTGTCGGCGACCGAGACCGACAGAAGCGACGCGGTCGGCCCCGCGACCCGCCCGAGCAGGAGGCCGATGGCGTCGCGCCCCTCGAAGAGCGCTAGCGCCACCACGCCGGGATCGGTCCCCGCCTTGTCGAGCAGCGGCCGGTAGCGAGGGAAGGTCCGGCCCGCCAGCGCCCCGGCGAGCCGCGGCCCCGCCGAGGCCACGGTCAGGGCGGCTGGGCCGCTCATTCGGCGGCGACCGCCGCGTGGGCGGCGGCGGCCTGGCGCATGCTGTCGAAGTCGTGGCGCCGTCCGGTCTTGAGCGCGGCCTCGGCGCGGGTCGGGCTAAGCTCGGGGTCCCACTCCTCGGCCGCGACGACGCCCATCTTCTCGGCGCGCAGGAACAGTCGCTCGGCGAGGTTGAACTTCCAGCTCGGGCAGGGCAGCGCGCCGCCCTCGCCCGTGGTCTGCTCGGCGTGCACGAACTTGAAGGCGCAGGCGCCGGCGCAGCTCGGCAGGATCGGACACTCGGAGCAGACTGGGTTCTTGAGCGGCGACCAGTCCAGCCACGCCTTCGACATGCGCGAGCCCTCGGCCTCCTCGACGTCGTAGATCGTGCCGATGCGCAACTCCGGGTTCATCACCGTGTCCCAGCACTTGTGAAGGTCGCCGGAGGGCGTGAGCACGAGGCCGTTCTTGCGCACGGCGCCGCAATTGCCGTGGAACATCGGCGGGCGGGGCAGGCCGCAGAGGCCGCGCTCGAAGGCGGCGCGGTAGAGCTCGGCCTCCAGATGGCCGTAGTCGGTCTTTGCGAAGCTCTCTTCGTCGCAGGAGGCGCAGGCGTCGGTGATCGCCTCGACCGGCGCGAAGTAGACGCCGAAATTTGGCCGGCCTGAGAGGCCGCGCGCCTTCAGGTCGTCAAGCATCGCGATCACGTCGGCGGCGTTCTTGCTGTCGACGTTCACGCGGATCGAGATCGACAGGCCGGTGTTGGTCACGACGTCGATCAGGTTCTTGCAGATCCGTTCGTAGGTCGGCTTGCCGGAGGTCAGGTGGCGCCGGCCGTCATGCGCCGCCTGCGTGCCGTCGAGCGTCACCTGGCAGGTGGAGACGCCGCGGGCGATCAGCGCCTTGGCGGTCACGAGGTCGAGGAAATAGCCGTTGGTGACGATGAACGCCGAGTAATGGCAGTTGTTCTTGCGGCAGATCGGGATGATGCGGTCGGACATCGCGTAGATGCCATCGCGGTGCATCAGCGGTTCGCCGCCGTACCACGCGATGTGAAGGCGGCTGAGGCTCTTCGTCTTGGCGTCGAGATAGGCGACGAGGGCGTCCATCACCTCCTCGCGCATCCGGTTGGTGGGCTTGTCGAGGCCCTGGAAGCAGTAGGAGCAGGCGAAGTTGCAGCCCATGGTGGGCGCGACCGTCAGCACCATGCCGGAGGGGTCGAACCGCGCGGCCTCCAGCCGGCGGGCAACCTCGCCGCGCTCGTCGGCGGTCTTCGCCACGACGTAGCCGCCTTGAAGGAACGGGCCGAGGGCGGGGTCCGCGACGTCGCGGGACCCGCGGCCGATCTCGTCCCACAGCGCGAGGTCCGCGCGGTCCCAGCGCGCGAAGGCCTGGCTCGCGGTGTGGTAGGCGAGCGCGTCGCCGCCCGAGAGCGGGACGACGATGGCGTAGCGCGACTGCGCGGCCGGTCCGCCGCCGGCGGCGATGGCGGCGTTGGCCGACTGCAGGATCGCGGCGCGGACGGCGCGGGCGGCGTCGTCCCGGTCGACCTCGGTCTCGGGTTCCTGGTTTCTCATCGGGTGTCCTCCATCGGCAGTCCCCGCCGCAGGACGATCCAGACGGCGGCCAATACGATCAGGCAGAAGAGCGCCTGGGACGGGAGCGCCCCGAAACGCCAGGTCGCGGCGGGCGCGACGGTCGATCCAATCCAGTTGACGGCGCCATGCGCGAGCGCCAGCGCCCAGATCGGGGCGCCGCGCCAGCGCGCCGCCCCGTAGAGCAGGCCGAGCGCCGCGGTCGTCGCAACGCGCCCGGGCCCCATCGGCCAGTGCAGGAGCCCGAAGGCGAGCGCGCCCCAGCCGACCGCAAGCACTAACGACGTCCGCGCGGCCCGCGTCCAGAGGCCGCGGAACCAGAGCTCCTCGGCGAAGCCCGCCACGAGGACGAGGTTGGCGAGGGAGGCGAGCGCCGCAACCGGGCCGATCGCGGCGTTCAGGTGCGCGTCGGCGGCGGCGAACTGCGCGCTGATCGCGACGGCCGCCGCGATCAGCGCCAGCGCGGCGCCCGCATTCCGCGCGCCATGCGGCGGCGCGGCGTCGGCGCGGCAGGCGACCCAGTAGAAGACGCCGCCCGAGACCAGCATCACCAGCTGGGCTATCTCGAAGGCCTGGACGCGCGCTGAGCCCTGAAGCCCGAACAGGCCGAGCTGGAGCCCCCAGAGCATCAGCGCGATCGGCGCGAACAGAAGTGCGACGACCGCCGGTCTGGCCAGGACGCGGGCGAGGGCCTTCATGCGCTCACGCCTCCTGCGCCTGGGCGAGACGGGCGAAAAGGCCGCCGGCCTCGCGCAGCTCCGCGGGCGGGCCCGACTCGATGACACGGCCTCGCTGCAGGACGAACACGCGGTCCGCGTCCGCGATGGTCGAAAGGCGGTGCGCGATCACGATGCGAGTGACGCGTCGGCGGCGCAGGCTCGCGGAGACGATCTCCTGGCTGCGGTTATCGAGGGCCGAGGTCGCCTCGTCGAACAGCATGACGCGCGGGTCCTGCACGAGCGCGCGGGCGATGGAGAGGCGCTGGCGCTGGCCACCGGAGAGGGTGCCGCCGCCTTCGGGGATCAGCGAGTGCATCCCCATTGGCATCGCCTTGATATCGGGCTCGAGACCCGCGTCGCGCGCGGCGAGCCAGGCCTGATCCATGGTGATCGCGCTCGCCCCCGCGATGGCGGTGTAGATCGAGCCGCCTGAGATCCGGTCGTTCTGGAGCACGACGCCGATCTGGCGGCGCACGCCGCTCATCTCCAGCGTCTCGATGTTCTTGCCGTCGATCAGCAGCGCGCCCGCTTGCGGCGTCTCGAAGCCGAGGATGAGCGCGGCGATGGTGGACTTGCCGGCGCCGGATGGGCCCACCACGGCGACGAACTCGCCATCATGGGCGTCGATGTCCACGCCGTCGAGGATCAGCGGACCGTCTGGCGCGTAGCGGAACGAGACGGCCCGCAGCTCGACCCGGCCGCGCAAGGGGCCCGCGTCGACCCGGTCGCGCTTGGCCTCGGTCGCGGTCTCGAGGAAGGGGCGGACCAGCTCGCGCTTAAGCATCTGCTCATGGGCGTCGACGAAGCTCGTGAAGAACTGGCTCATGAAGCCGGTGACCGAGCCGAAGGCGCGCTGAAAGGCGAAGAAGACGCCGATGGTCAGCAACGGCGCCGCGAGCGGGTTCAGCGTTTGCTCGATCTGGCTCTGCAGGACCATGGTCCCGGCGACGTAGAACAGGCCGATGGTCGCGAGCGTCGAAATCGCGACGCCGATTATGCTCGCATTGTGCTCGATTCGGGCGTTTGTGTAGGTCATCCGCAGGACGTCGCCCTTGCCTTCGGCCCAGCCCGAGAAGGCGCGCTCCTCCGCGCGGGCGGTCTGGAGCTTCGAGACGCCCTGGATGATCTGCATCAGGAAGCCGAGATTGCGCCCGCCCTGAAGCTGGATCTCGATGTTCCGCCGCCGCATCAGGTAGGAGGTCGTCACGGTTACCGCCGCGCTCGCCACGGCCGCGATCAGTGAGAGGAAGGCGAGCTGCGTCGAGTAGTAGAAGCAGAGCCCGAGCATCAGCACGAGGCCGATCGCCGCCGAGATCGCGCTCGACAGCGTGCTGACCATCCCGATCGAGACATCAGAGATCATCAGCGCCCGCTTCAGCAGCTCGCCCGTAGGCGCCGCGCGGAAGAAGCGGTTCGGCAGGCGCAGCATCCGGTCGATGATGGCCGACTGCATCCGCGTGAAGATCTTGGTCTGCACCCGCAGGTTCACGAAGGCCTGCGCGATGCCGAAGGCGAAGGTGCAGAGCGTGATCGCCGCGACCGCGATGCCGATGCCTACCAGAAGCTCCCGCTCGTCGTTCGGGATCACCTTGTCGACGATGATGAAGTGGCCGATCGGCGTCAGCATGCCGAGACCCATGCCGACCAGCATCAGAAGCATGACCTGCTTCATGTCGGGGAATTGCGGGCGGAGCGTGAACATCGACAGCTGCCAGAAATCCACC
>JAUHZL010000235.1 GCA_030425945.1 Alphaproteobacteria bacterium
CCGCCGCCGCCTGCCCCCGACACGCCCCTCAGGGCCGCGCTGCGCCACCTCACCGCGCCGCCGGTGCTGGCCGGGCAGGCCGCGGCGGTCGCGGTGCTGACCATCGCCACGCCCTTCGACACCGGGGTCGCGCCGACCGCCAGCCGCGCGCTCTACTGGGCGCTGGTCGTCGGGCTGACCTATGCCACCGGCGCGCTGGTGACCGCGCTCTGCAGTGCCCCGGTCGAGGCGCGCTTTCCCGGGAAGCTGCGCCCGCAACTGGTGCTCGGCGTGCTGATCGGCCTGCCGGCCTGGGTCGTCGTGACGGGGCTGACGACGCTCTATTTCTACCCCGACTTCCCGGAGGGGCCGGGCGAGCTGGCCGGCATCCTCGCAACTTCCATCGCCATCGGCTTCCTCGTCTCGCTCCTGCGGCGCGCGACGCTGGGCCGGATGGACCTGCGGCCGGAGCCGCCGCCGATCCTCGTCCGCGCGGGCGCCCCGGCGGAGGCGGCGCTGCTGGCGCTGTCCTCCGAGGATCATTACGTCCGCATCCTGCACAGCGCGGGCGAGGCGCGGCTGCTGATGAACCTGCGCGACGCCATCGCCGGGACCGGCGCGGTGCCCGGCACGCAGGTTCATCGCTCGCACTGGGTCGCGCAGGCGGCGGTGCGGTCCTGGGCGGCGCAGGGACCGGGGGCCGTGCTGACCCTGTGGTCGGGGGCGGTGATCCCGGTGTCGCGCGGGCGGATGGAGGCGGCGCGCGCGGCCGGGCTGCTCGATCCCGCCCGCGGGCGGGCCTGACCCGCCCCCTTGACGGCGCGCCCCGGTTCGGGACACCTCCGGGCGCAACGGCAAGGAGCGCGCGCATGGTCGAGTGGATCACCTCGGAGGGTCTCGTCCCCTACCCCGACGCCGTGGCCGAGATGGAGGCCCGCGCCGCCGGAATCGCCGCCGGCACCGCGTCCGAGGCGATCTGGCTGCTGGAGCACCCGCCGCTCTATACCGCCGGGACCAGCGCGAAACCCGCCGACCTGACCGACCCCGACCGCTTCCCGGTCTACGAGAGCGCCCGCGGCGGGCAGTACACCTACCACGGGCCGGGGCAGCGGGTGGCCTATGTCATGCTCGACGTCGGCAAGCGCGGGCGCGACGTGCGTGCCTTCGTCTGCCGGATCGAGGACTGGGTGATCGACACGCTGGCCGAGTTCAACGTGAAGGGCGAGCGCCGCGCGGGCCGGGTCGGGGTCTGGGTGGTGCGGCCCGACAAGGCCCCGAACCCAGACGGCAGCCCGCGCGAGGACAAGATCGCCGCGGTCGGGCTGCGCCTGCGCCGCTGGGTCAGCTTCCACGGCCTGTCGATCAACGTCGAGCCGGACCTGAGCCATTTCGACGGCATCGTGCCCTGCGGCATCCGCGAGCATGGCGTCACCAGCCTCGTCGACCTCGGGCTGCCGGTGACGCTGGGCGACGTGGACGATGCGCTGAAGCGCACCTTCGCCCGCCACTTCCCGGGCTGACCGGCCCGGGGCGTGGTCCCGGGGGACGGCCCGCCTGCCCCAGTCATGCCCGCCTCGCGCAAGATTATTGCCGCCTTCCCGCGTCAGGATGCGGGACGGGACCAGTGCATGGAGCTTGCAATGCCGATCAGGGCGTTTCTGAAGGACGACCGCGGTGCAGTCACGATCGACTGGACGGTGCTGACCGCCGCGATGATGGGGCTGGGGCTCGCCGCGGGCGGGTCGGTCTGGCTTGGATCGGCGGACCTGTCGCAGGACATCGCGAACGAGATGACCCAGAACGCCCTGCTGATCGAGACAGACTTCTCCGCCTCGCGCCTCGTCAACGGCGGCTTCAGCGACTCCACCCGCACCAGCGCGGTCGGCTGGGAGGGGGTCGATATCGAGATCCTCGCCGCCGGGGTCTACATTCCCGGCGCGGGATCGAACCTCGTGGCCGAGATGGACGGCTGGAACGCCAGCGCCGTGACGATGCTGCAGCAAGCCTTCACCGTCGACGGGCCGACCTCCACCATGGTCTCGTTCAAGGCCGCGCTGCGCACCGCCGTGGCCGTTCCGAACGAGAGCGAAGGCCTGCTCGTCGAGGTGATCGACCGCAACGGCACCGCGCTGGCCCAGCTGCCGGTGATCCCGAACTCGCGGACCTTCGAGGAGTACCGGATGCCGGTGCGGTTCGAGGAGGCCGGGACCTATGCCCTGCGGATGACCGAGATCGGGCGCAACGACACGCTGGGGGCGGTCGTGGACGACGTGGTCATCAAGTAGCCCCGCCCGCCAGCCGCCGCCGCACCGGCGGCAGCAGCGCGCCCAGCACCAGCGCCCCGGCCCCGAGACCGACCAGCCACAGGCCGATCCAGTCGGCCTCGCCGAAGAGGGCGACGTTCAGCCGGCGGCCGGGCAGCAGGGTGAAGAGGCCCGCGATCCCCAGCGCCTGCCAGTAGAGCGACCGCATCGCGGCGGCATGGGCCTGCACCCGGCCCTGCCGGATGTGGCGCAGGCCGGTGGCCAGCGACACCAGCACCAGCACCGACAGCGCGTGGATCGGGCCGAAGCCGAAGCCCAGCGGCAGCACAGCGGCCTCGATGAAGAGGCCCGAGCCCGCGGCCCCCGCCATCAGCAGGACCCAGGCATAGCCCGCGCGCCGGTGCCAGCGGTCCCGGCGGCGGCGGTAGAGGGCGACGGGACCCAGCAGGGCGGCGGCGAGGGCCAGGGCGACATGGACCTGGATCTCGGCGGGGGCGGTCAGGAGCGGGTCAAGGGTCATCGGGAAACCTCCGGTCTTGGAATTGGGGGGATGGACTGGCAGTCTCCTGTCACCCCCTCCCCCGGCCGCTCAACGGTGCCTGCGTGAACGACCCCGCTCCCGACGCGAACGACCCCGCCCCGCAGTCCGCGCTTCGCGAATTGCGGGACCATTTCAGCCATCCGGGCACGCTGGCGGGGCTCGCGGGGGTCGCGGGGATGATGGCGCTGGCCGGGCCGTTCGACACCGACACGCTGCTGCGGCTCGGGCCGCGGGCGGTCTACTGGGCGGCGATGGTCGGCGCGACCTATGCCGTCGGGTACCTGGCCGGGCACCTCGTCGCGCCGCGCCTGCCCCGGCACTGGCCGGGGCTCGCGACCGGGCTGGTCACGGGCCTCGCGACCGGGGCCGGGATCGTGCCGGTGGTGCTGGCGATCAACCTCGCCACTTTCGGCTGGCTGCCCGACGCCGCCGAATGGCCCGGCTTCGTCGGCACGCTGGTGGCGATGGCGGTGCTGGTCACCCTGACCATCCAGACGCTGGAGACGCAGTTGCGCCGGGCGCTGGCGCCGCCGCAGCCCGGCGCGCCCGACCCCGCGGCGCCCGCCCTGCTGTCCCGCCTGCCCGCGGCCAAGCGCGGCCCCCTCGTGGCGCTGTCGGTCGAGGACCATTACACCCGCGTGCGCACGACGCGCGGCGAGGAGCTGCTGCTCCTGCGCCTGACCGACGCGATCCGCGAGGCTGCCCCTGTGCGCGGCGTGCAGGTCCATCGCTCGCACTGGGTGGCGCTCGACCGCGTGACGGCGGCCCGGCGCGAGGGCGATCGCGCCGTGCTCAGCCTGACCCACGGGCCCGACGTGCCGGTCAGCCGCGCCAACGTGCCCGCGATCCGCGCCGCGGGCCTGCTGCCCTGAGCCCGGCACCGCGCCGCCCAACTCCGGCCCACATATCCCTTAGGATAGAGCGCTGTCCGTGGTCCGGAGGTGCGCCGCCTTGTCCTGCCCGTCTGTCCTGTCCCGCTTCCTCGGTGCCGAGTCCGGCGCCGTTACCGTCGACTGGACGGTGCTGACCGCCGCGCTGGCCGGGCTGGGGATCGCCTCGGCGGTGCTGGTGTCGGGCGGGGTCGAGGACCTGTCGCACGAGATCGCGGGCACGTCGATCTCCTCCGGCCTGCTGCGCACCGGCTTCGGCCCGGTGCTGGGCAACGGCAGCTTCGAGAACATCGAGGGCTTCCTGCGCGCGGGCTGGGGGTTCTACTCGTACAACGCCACCATGCAGGGCTGGCAGGAGATCTCGGACGAGCGCTTCGAGGTGGTGTTCTCCGGCTATTCCGGCGTGACCGCGGCGGACGGCGACTTCATGCTCGACATGGACGCCAGCCCCGGCAACCTGCGCATCGGCCAGACCCTGACCGACGTGCGCGCGGGCTCCGAGTACACCGTCAGCTTCGCCGCCGCCGACCCGCAGGGCGGCGCCCACGGCAACGGCGTGAACGTCTGGTTCGGCGGCGAGCTGGTGGGCACGGTCACCCCCGGCAGCACCCGGATGCAGGACTACAGCTTCACCCTGACCGGCGGGGCGGGCGACGGGTCCAACCGGCTGGAATTCGAGGGACTCGGGCGCGAGGACAACGTGGGCGCCTATCTCGACAACATCGTGGTCGAGTGACGCGGCGCACCGGTCAAAAAGACTAACGATTTCTTAACGTTAGGACAGGCTTCCTGCCCCTTTGTTTCGCGCGCGAAACATCAGGTCAGCCCTGCTGACCCGGTTTGACGGGAGAGTCCCCCGCCCCGACCCCGATTCCGCCTGCCCGCCCGGCACCCCCCGCAACCGGCGCGGCAGCGCAGCACATATTCACACCCCGCTATGCGACCTTTCCGCCCAGTTGATCCGGATCAAGGCGAAAAAGGCCGCGCCTCCCCTTCTGGTGGATTGCCGCATGGCCGATGCACCGATAAAACGCCCCTCAAGCGAGGGAGGGTTGCGTGTGTCCACGCGCGTCCTTCCTGCCTCAAAACGACGGACAGTTCAGGAGACGCGCAATGGCGGACGCAGCCGTTCATGGCCACGGGCACGAGGACGAGCGGGGCTTCTTCACCCGCTGGTTCATGTCCACCAACCACAAGGACATCGGGATTCTCTACCTGCTGACGGCAGGCCTGGCCGGGTTCATCTCGGTCGCCTTCACCGTCTACATGCGGCTGGAGCTGATGGAACCGGGCGTGCAGTACATGTGCCTCGAAGGCGCGCGTCTGACCGCCGCGGCGGCGGGCGAGTGCACCCCGAACGGCCACCTCTGGAACGTGCTGATCACCGGCCACGGCATCCTGATGATGTTCTT
>JAUHZL010000236.1 GCA_030425945.1 Alphaproteobacteria bacterium
AAGCCGCAAGAAGCGAGCGTGGCCCCGTGGCTCAACTGGATAGAGCAATCCCCTCCTAAGGGATAGGTTGCAGGTTCAAGTCCTGCCGGGGTCACCAGAAGCCGGATCCGCCCTTGCGACTTGCCCCGCGGCCCGCTTGCCGCCGATAAAGGCGCATGGATACGCCGCCTCCCTTTCGCGCCACCCGCCGCTCGCTGCCGATCGCGCTCCTCCGGGCCCGCGAGACGGTGATGGGGCCGATCCGCGAGATGCTCGCGGGCTCCGGCGTCAACGAACAGAAATGGCGCGTCCTGCGGGTGCTGGAGGAAACCGGGCCGATGGAGCAGACCGCCATCGCCGCCGAGGCCTGCCTGCTGCTGTCGTCCCTGACGCGGATGCTGCAAACGATGGAGGCCGACGGCCTCGTCACCCGCGCCGCGGACCCCGCCGACCGCCGCCGCAGCATCGTGACGATCGCCCCGGGCGGCCGTGCCCTGATCGCCGCCCATGCCGCGCAGTCCGCCGCGATCTTCGCGCGGCTCGAGGCCGAGTACGGTCCCGACAAGCTCGAAACCCTGCTCGACCTGCTCGAAGACCTGCGCCGCGTCCGCTTCTGACGGCCCGCCTCTCTTCTTCTTGGCGGAAATACTCCGGGGGGCGCGCGCCCGCACGGGCGCGCGGCGGGGGGCAGAGCCCCCCGGTCCGGCCTGCGGCCGGAGCGCTCCGCGCGGGAGTATTTTTCCCAAGAAGAAGGGGGCACCGACAGGATACCGACGTGATACCGACCGGGTCGGTTCGGCTCAGAACGGCGTCTTCGCGGTGAAGCGGACGCCCTTGCCGCCATCCGGATGGCGCAGCCGCAGCTCCTCGGCATGCAGCATCAGGCGGGGAAAGTCCCGGGCCTGTCCGGTGGCATAGAACGGATCGCCGAGGATCGGGTGGCCGAGGCTCAGCATGTGCACCCTGAGCTGGTGCGACCGCCCTGTGCGCGGCATCAGGCGCACCCGGCTCTCGTCCGCCCCGTGCCGCAGGACCTTCCAGTCCGTGACCGCCACCTTCCCGGTTTCAAGGCATATTTTCTGCAATGGCCGGTTCGGCCAGTCGACGATCAGCGGCGCATCCACCGTGCCGTCGCGCGGCTCGAGATGGCCCCAGACCCGCGCGACGTAGGTCTTCTTCACCCCGCGCCGCTCGAACTGCTGGCCGACGTGTTTCTGCGCCAGCGGCGTCAGCGCGAAGACCATCAGCCCGGAGGTATCCCGGTCGAGCCGGTGGATCAGAAGCGCCTGCGGAAACGCCGCCTGCGCCCGGCTCAGCAGGCAGTCGGCCAGGTGCGCGCCCTTGCCCGGCACCGACAGCAGGCCGGAGGGCTTGTTCAGCACCAGCAGGTGGTCGTCGACATGCACCACGTCGAGCGGGCTGTCGGGCGGGGCGTAGACATCGTCCATGGGTCCGCATAGCGCTTTCACCGGGTAACCGGAAGCGGTGCGGGAGCAGGCATGAGTTTCGAGGGGTGGGTCGTTTTCGCGTCCTTCTGGGTGGTGTTCGTCACCACCCCGGGCCCGAACGCCGTCAACTGCATCCAGACCGCGATGGGCCACGGGTTTCGCGCAAGTCTCTGGTGCGTGGCGGGAATCCTGACGCAGGCCTGCCTTTTCCTTGGACTCGCGGCGGGCGGGGTCACGGCGCTGATCGTCGGGGCGCCGCAGCTCTACGACGCGCTGCGGCTGCTCGGCGCGGGCGTGCTTGTGGCGCTCGGGGTCCGGGGCTGGCTGCTGGCCGGGCGCCCGCTGAAGGCCGGCCCCGTTCAGGGGCGCGGCCTTTATCTGCGGGCGTTCGTGATCGCGACCTTCAACGCCAAGTCGCTGGCCGGCTACCTCGCCGCCTTCTCGCAGTTCGTCGAGCCCGGCGTGCCGATTTGGGACCAGATGCGGCTGATCGTGCCGACCGCGCTCAGCCTGACGACGCTCAGCTACACGGCCTACTGCGCGCTCGGGGCGGGTCTGGGCAAGGTTGCGCTGGGCGCGATCGGCAACCTGTGGCTGCGCCGCGGCCTTGCCCTGTGCTTCGTCGGCTACGGGGTCGCGCTGGCGCTGGCGGGCTGAGCGGCAAAGGCCGACGCCAGGATCGCCGCCAGCCCGTCCACATCCGCCTGGTCGAAGGCGTCGGGCTGGTCGCTGTCGAGATCGAAGACCGCGATCAGGTCGCCCCCGGCGTCGAACACCGGCAGGACCAGTTCCGACCGGGTGGACGAGGCACAGGCGATGTGGTCCGGGAAGGCGTCCACATCGGGCACCAGCTGCACTGCCCGTTCGCGTGCACAGGCCCCGCAGACGCCGCGCGAGAACGGGATCACGAGGCATCCGTGCCCGCCCTGGTAGGGGCCGATCTTCAGCAGGTCCGGCCCGACGACGCGGTAGAAGCCGACCCAGTCGAAGCGGTCGTCGGCGTGGAAGACCTCGCAGGCGAGGGTCGCCATCAGCGCGACCGTATCGGTTTCCCCGTGGCAGAGCGCCTCGCAGGTCGCGGCAAGCTCCGCGTAGGACACCCGTGCCATCAGACCCGCTCCAGCGCGATGGCGGTGCCCTCGCCGCCGCCGATGCAGATGGCCGCCACGCCGCGTCGCAGACCGCGCTTTTCCAGCGCGTTCAGCAGGGTCACCATGATCCGCGCACCGGAGGCGCCGATCGGGTGGCCGAGGGCACAGGCGCCCCCGTTCACGTTCACGCGGTCATGCGGCAGGCCCATCCGCTGCATGAAGGCCATCGGCACGACGGCGAAGGCCTCGTTCACTTCCCAGAGGTCGACGTCCTCGGCGCGCCAGCCGAGCTTCTGCAACAGCTTCTCCGCCGCCGGAACCGGGGCGGTCGGAAAGTCCTTCGGCGCCTGTGCGTGGCTGGCATGCCCGAGGATCCGGGCCCTGACCGGCAGGCCGCGCTCGGCGGCGACGGCGGCGCGCGCCAGCACCAGCGCCGCGGCGCCGTCCGAGATCGACGAGGAGTTCGCCGCCGTGACGGTGCCGTCCTTGCGGAAGGCAGGCTTCAGCTGCGGGATCTTCTCGGGCCGTGCCTTGGCGGGTTGTTCGTCCGCGGCCACCACGGTCTGGCCGTCGCGCGGGCCGGCCGAGACCTCGGTCGCGCCGGAACGGCCGCCGAGCGACACCGGCACGATCTCGTCGGCGAAGGCCCCAGACGCGCCGGCCTCCAGCGCCCGGGTCAGCGAGGCGATGGCGTAGCCGTCCTGCGCCTCGCGGGTGAACTGGAACGCTTCGGCGCAGTCCTCGGCGAAGGTCCCCATCAGGCGGCCGGTGTCGTAGGCGTCTTCCAGCCCGTCGAGGAACATGTGGTCGATCACCTGTCCGTGCCCGATCCGCGCGCCGCCGCGCATCTTGGGCAGCAGGTAGGGCGCGTTCGTCATGCTCTCCATGCCACCGGCGGCGATCACGTCGGCCTCTCCCAGCGCCAGCCTGTCCCAGGCCAGCATCGCGGCCTTCATGCCCGAGCCGCACATCTTGTTCAGCGTGGTGGCGGGCACCTCCTCGCCGAGCCCGGCATGGAACCCGGCCTGCCGCGCCGGGGCCTGTCCCTGTCCGGCAGGCAGGACGCAGCCCATCAGCAGCTCGTCGCAGGACCCTGCCGTCGCCTGGCCGAGCGCCGCCGACAGCGCCACGCCCCCGAGCTGCGCGGCCGTGGCCCCGGAAAAGGCGCCCTGAAACCCGCCCATGGGGGTGCGGGCCGCCCCGCAGATCACCACGTCGTCCATGCCGTCCTCCTGCCGGAAACCATTGCGAAAGGTTTGGCCCGTAGCGTCGCCGCTGACAAGGGCAGGGCCCGGAGACACGCCATGATGGAACTGACGATCGACCGGACCGGGGAGGCCCTGCTGATCCGGGTGGAAGAGTCCCGGATCGACGCGGCGGCTGCCATCCGCTTCAAGGACGCCGTGATGGAAGCGGTCGCCGGGGCGGACGACCGGGTGGTGCTCGATCTCAGCCGGGTGGACTTCGTGGACAGCACCGGCCTCGGGGCGATCGTCGCGCTGCTCAAGTACTGCGCGCCCGACATCCGCCTCGATCTGGCGGGGCTGCGTCCGATGGTCGAGAAGGTGTTCCGCCTGACGCGGATGGACACCGTCTTCCGCATTCTGCCGGCCCCCGGCCAGGTTCCGTCCGGGGGCTGACATGCCGGCGGAAGACATGGCTCCCCGGGGGATCCCGGTCCGGTCGGTGTCCGGGGACAGGGGCATGCCGCCCGGCCCGGCGCGGACAGGCCATGCCGACGTCGCGGTTCGGCTGTCGGGGGGCGAGATCGCGGTGCGTCGGACGCTGGTCCTCCTGCGCGACCGGTTGCGGGCGGCCGGTGTCGCCGAATCGGACAACTACGACGTGGAACTCGTCCTCGCCGAGGTGCTGAACAACGTCTTCGAACACGCCTACCGCGACCGGCCCGACGGGTGGATCGAACTGCATGTCCGTGTAACCCCTCGCGAGATCGAGATGCACCTGATCGACGAGGGCCACGCGATGCCGAACCTGCGCCTGCCGACCGGGACCCTGCCGGATGCGGCGGTCTCGCTGGACCAGTTGCCAGAGGGCGGATTCGGCTGGCACCTGATCCGCAGCCTGACCGATCGGCTGAGCTATCGCCGGGTCGTGGCGGAGAACCGGCTGGAAATGACCCTGCGACGCCGGACCTGATCCGCCGCGGGCGGGACCATCCGCGAGGTGCGCCGCCTGCGAGTGGTCGGACGAGCAACCAATCGGGCTCACTTCAGGTCATGCGGCCATTTCTGCGGCAGCTGGTATCCCGCTCCGGGCGCGTTGCATCAGCGCCGGAAGTTCTTGGGAACTGTCTAATTCACTGATCGCAGCGTGCCACGCCCAGAGTTCGCCGTCGCCCTATTCGGGCCGACCACTCACCGCCCGCAACAGGCTTTCTTCACCGTCAGCAGCAAACCATCCAGCAGAACACACACCAAGCAGCTAGGTCGTGAACCCATAAACAGGATTCCTCAAGCTTCCGGGGTGTGATTCACTTTCCGAAAGCGGAGGTGCTTCATGTCAGGCAGGCACGATCTGACGGATGCGGAATGGGCGGTGATC
>JAUHZL010000237.1 GCA_030425945.1 Alphaproteobacteria bacterium
TGCCGAGGCAGAAGCTGGCGAAGATTTCGTCGAGGATGTGCTCCACATCGACATGGCCGATCACGGAGTCAAGCCGGAGGATCGCCCGACGCAGCGCATCGGCGGCAATCTCCTCGCGGCCCTCGGCCAGGTGCAGCCCGTCGAGCAGGCGCACGGCTTCCTCCATCGCGCTGCGGTGACGCGCCCGGATGGCGAGGCCCGCGCCCGAGGCGCGATGCTCCAGCCGGGTGGTGATCGCGGCGATCAGCTCGGTGATCCCGGTGCCGGTGCGGGCGGAAATGTGCAGGCCGGGCCCAGAGGTGCCGAGGTCGGATTTCGACGTGACCACCAGGTCGTCCGGCCCCAGCACAAGGTCGGGCAGGGTGCCGTCACTGGTCAGGACCACGCGCAGGTCGGCGGCCTCGGCCCGGGCGCGGGCGCGGGCGACGCCGATCGCCTCGACGTGATCCTCGGTCTCGCGCAGGCCGGCGGTGTCGAGCAGCGTGACCGGCAGACCGGAGAGGTCCATCCGCACCTCGATCACGTCGCGGGTGGTGCCAGCGATCTCGGAGGTGATCGCGGCCTCGCGCCCGGCGAGCGCGTTGAGAAGCGTGGACTTGCCCGCGTTCGGCGCGCCGAGGATCGCCACCTCGAACCCGTCGCGAATCCGCTCGGCGGCGGTGGTCCCGGCGACCTGGGCCCGGAGGTCAGGCAGCACGCCGTCGATCAGGGCGCGGACCTCGGGGTAGACGTCTTCCGGCACCTCCTCGTCGGCGAAATCGATGACGGCTTCCAGAAGGGCGGCCGCGCGCAGCAGGGAGCGCCGCCAGCCACCGACCTTGTCGCCAAGCGCACCGGAAAACACGCGGAGGGCCTGTTTGCGCTGCGCTTCGGTTTCGGCGTCGATCAGGTCGGCGAGGCCTTCGACCTGCGCGAGGTCGAGGCGGTTGTTCTCCAGCGCGCGGCGGGTGAATTCGCCGGGCTCGGCGAGGCGCAGACCGGGCAGTCGGCCAAGCTCGGACAAGAGGGCAGCGACCACCGCGGGCGCGCCGTGACATTGCAGCTCGACGACCTGTTCGCCGGTGAAGCTGCCGCCCGCGTCGAAACTGAGGATCAGCGCCTGGTCGAGCGGCTGGCCGTCCGCGCCGCGCAGCGTGGCGAGGCGCATCGACCGGCCCGCGACGGCCCGGCCCGACAGCGCCTGCGCCGCCGCGAAAGCGTCGGGACCAGAGACCCGGATGACGGCGATGCCCGCCTTCCCGCGGGCCGTGGCCAGCGCGAAGATCGTGTCCATCGCCCGCGCGGCCTCAGGTGTTCATCGAGTCGAAGAACTCGGAATTCGTCTTGGTCTGCTTGAGCTTCGAGATCAGGAACTCGATGGCGTCGGTGGTGCCCATCGGGTTCAGGATGCGGCGCAGGACGAAGGTTTTCTGCAGGTCCTTCGAGTCGACCAGCAGGTCCTCTTTCCGGGTGCCGGACTTGAGAATGTCCATCGCCGGGAAGACGCGCTTGTCGGCCACCTTGCGGTCGAGGACGATCTCGGAGTTGCCGGTGCCCTTGAACTCTTCGAAGATCACTTCGTCCATGCGCGAGCCGGTGTCGATCAGCGCGGTGGCGATGATGGTCAGCGAGCCGCCTTCCTCGATGTTCCGGGCGGCGCCGAAGAAGCGCTTGGGGCGTTGCAGCGCGTTGGCGTCCACACCACCGGTCAGCACCTTGCCCGAGGACGGCACCACGGTGTTGTAGGCGCGTCCAAGCCTGGTGATCGAGTCGAGCAGGATCACGACATCTCGTTTATGCTCGACGAGGCGCTTGGCCTTCTCGATCACCATTTCGGCGACGGCGACGTGGCGCGTGGCGGGTTCGTCGAAGGTCGAGGAGATCACCTCGCCCTTCACGCTGCGCTGCATGTCGGTGACTTCCTCGGGGCGTTCGTCGATCAGGAGCACCATCAGGTAGCACTCGGGGTGGTTCGTCTCGATCGACTTGGCGATGTTCTGCAGGAGCACGGTCTTGCCGGTGCGCGGCGGGGCGACGATCAGCGAGCGCTGGCCTTTGCCGATGGGCGCGACGAGGTCGATGATCCGGGCCGAGCGGTCGCGGATCGTGGGATCCTCGATCTCCATGCGCAGGCGCTCGTCGGGATAAAGCGGCGTCAGGTTGTCGAAGCTGATCTTGTGACGGGCGCGGTCGGGGTCCTCGAAATTGACCTTCACGACCTTGGTCATGGCGAAGTAGCGCTCGTTCTCGCGCGGGGCCTGGATGACGCCCTCGACGGTGTCGCCGGTGCGCAGGCTGTGCTGCCGGATCAGATCGGGCGACATGTAGATGTCGTCGGGACCGGGCAGGTAGTTCGCCTCGGGCGAGCGCAGGAAGCCGAAGCCGTCCTGCATGACCTCCAGAACGCCGTCGCCGGACACTTCCCAGCCTTCCTCGGCGCGCTCCTTGAGGACGGCGAACATGATCTCGCCCTTGCGCATGGTCGAGGCGTTCTCAACCTCGAGTTCCTCGGCCATCGTCAGGAGGTCGGCCGGCGTGCGGGATTTCAGCTCGGCGAGGCTGAGGGACTCGATGGTCATGGCAAGGGATTCCCGTGACAGGAGTAGAAAGGAGACAGCGATGGCAGCGTCGGGAGATGCGATGGGCCGGACGGCCCTGCAGCGACCCCGTTAGCCCGAAGGCAGGGGTCTTGTCAATTTGCGACGCGGCGGGGGGGTGCGGCGGCCCGGGCTCAGGGCTTCACGATCACCGAGATGACGATGACGAGCATCAGGAGCGTCGGCACCTCGTTCATCAGGCGGTAGCTGCGGCCGGTGCGGGGCGTGGTGCTCTGCATCAGCTTCTTGCGCTCGAGCCCGCACCAGTGATGGAACCACGTCATGCCCAGCACCGCGGCGGCCTTGGTCCAGGGCCAGATCATGTCCCAGTTGACCACGCCGGGCGTGAAGACGAGCCAGAGACCGAACACCCAGGTGGCGATCATCGCGGGGTTCATGATGGCCCGCATCAGCAGGCGTTCCTGGTGCTGGAACAGCAGGTCCATGTCGCTGCCCTGCACCACGCCCTGCTTCTTCAGCCCTTCGACGTGGTAGACGTAGAGCCGGGGCAGGTAGAAGAGCCCGGCCATCCAGGCCAGAACGGACATGACGTGGAACGCCTTGATCCAGGAATAGAGGTCCATCTGGGATCCTTCGATCGGTCCCGTCCCCTCTATCAAGAATAAAAGAAAAGAAAAGGTAGGTGTTTTGGTAGGCCGGTGGATGACGGGGATACTTCCGTTCTCCCGGCGTTATACCCAAAAGGATAGGTCGCGCGGCCGGGTTGTCCCGGTCTGTGGATGAGGCCGGTGACGCGCGGAAAGAGTCTTTTGGTCGTAAGGGGGTGGCGGCGGTCCTTCGGTCGGGATGACCGCGGGGACGACTCCGGGCGGAGGTCTGGAGGACGCGCGCTCGTCCCCGGCGGGTTGACCTCGTTTGCCACAGAGGATGAATTGCGGAAGACGGGCCGGGTTATCCCGGGTCCGGGCGCGGTCCGGTCCGGTCCGCCCGGTGATCCCGGATCGTCCACCGGCCTGTGCGGCCAGTTCTCAACAGGGATGTCCCCAATGCCGCCTGTCCTGACGCTCGCCTCCGGGTCCGCGACGCGCCGCCAGATGCTGGAGGCGGCCGGGCTGGAGATCGCCGTGGCTGCCGCCCGGGTGGACGAGGAGAGCGTCAAGGCGGCGCTGCTGGCCGAGGGGGCGACCCCGCGCGACGTGGCGGATGCGCTGGCCGAGATGAAGGCGGTGAAGGTCGCGGCGAAAACCGGCGGGCTGGTGCTGGGCGCCGACCAGGTGCTGGAGGCGGGGGGCGCGCTGATCTCGAAGCCGGAAAACCCGGCCGAGGCGGTGACGCAGATCCTGGGGCTGTCGGGCCAGACGCACCGGCTGCTGTCGGCGGCGGTGCTGGTCCGCGATGGCGCGCCGGTCTGGCGCCATGTGGGCGTCGCGCGGCTGACGATGCGGACCCTGTCGCCCGGCTTCGTCGAGGCCTATGTCGCGCGGACCTGGGACGAGATCCGGCATTCGGTGGGCGGCTACCAGATCGAGGCCGAGGGCATCCGGCTGATGGCGCGGATCGAGGGAGACCACTTCACCATCCTCGGGCTGCCGCTGCTGGAGTTGCTGAATTACCTTGTGATTTCAGGGGAGATCGAGGGATGAGCGGGGATGTGCCGCTGGCCGGGGTGATCGGCGATCCGATCGGGCATTCGCGCTCGCCGGTGCTGCACGGCTACTGGCTGCGGGCGCTGGGCCTGCGCGGGGCCTATGTGCCGCTGCACGTGCGGGCGGACGACCTGGCGCAGGTGCTGGAGGCGCTGCCGAAAGCGGGGTTCCGGGGCGTGAACGTGACGGTGCCGCACAAGGAGCTGGCGCTGTCGCTGGCGGCGGAGGTGACGGCGCGCGCGCGGCGGATCGGGGCGGCGAACACGCTGACCTTCCTGCCCGGCGGCGGGTTCGAGGCGGACAACACCGACGGCGTGGGCTTCATGGCGAACCTGCGCGCCGGCGCGCCCGGCTGGCGGCCCGACGCGGGGCCCGCGGTGCTGCTGGGCGCGGGCGGGGCGGCCCGGGCGGTGCTGGACGCGCTGCTGGAGGCGGGCGTGCCCGAGGTGCGGCTGGCGAACCGGACCCGCGCGCGGGCCGAAGCGCTGGCGGAGGTGTTCGGGCCGCGCGTCACCCTCTGGGCGCTGGATGCGCCGGGCTTGTGCGCGGGGGCGGCGACGGTGGTGAACGCGACGACGCTGGGGATGGAGGGCGCGGGGGGCTTTTCCCTGCCGCTCGACGGGCTGGAGGCGGGCGCGCTGGCGACCGACCTGATCTATGCGCCGCTGGACACGCCGTTCCTGCAGGCGGCGCGGGCGCGGGGCTGCGTGACGGTCGACGGGCTGGGGATGCTGCTGCACCAGGGCGCGCCGGGCTTCGCGCGCTGGTTCGGGGCGATGCCCGAGGTGACGGAGGCGCTGCGCGAGGCGGTGCTGGCGGCATGATCGTGCTCGGGCTGACCGGTTCCATCGGGATGGGCAAGAGCACCACGGCGCAGATGTTCCGCGACGAGGGCG
>JAUHZL010000238.1 GCA_030425945.1 Alphaproteobacteria bacterium
GGGGCCGACGCTCGACGAGGTCACCGACCTGCTCGGGATCGGGCCGCTGCTGGACCGGCGCCCTGCCCGGCTGTCGGGCGGCGAGAAGCAGCGGGTCGCCATCGGGCGCGCCCTGCTGGCAGCACCCCGGCTGGTGCTGGCCGACGAGCCCCTCGCGGCCCTCGATGCCGCGCGCAAGGCCGAGATCCTGCCCTATCTCGAACGGCTGCGGGACGAGATGCGGCTGCCGATCCTCTATGTCAGCCACGCGCCCGCCGAGGTCGCGCGGCTCGCGACCACCGTTGTCGTGCTGGAGGCGGGCCGCGTCCTGCGCACCGGCCCGGCCGCCGAGGTCCTCAGCGATCCCGGCGTCACCCCGCTGGGTCCGCGCGCGGCAGGCGCGGTGCTGTCGGCGCGGGTCAGCGGCCACACGGAAGACGGGCTGACCGAGCTCGATGCGGGCGGGCAGACGCTGCTACTGCCCCGCCTGCCCCGCGCCCCGGGCGAAACGGTGCGCCTGCATGTCCGGGCGCAGGACGTGATGCTGGCGGTCGAGGAGCCGCGCGGCATCTCGGCCCTGAACGTGCTGCCCGGCACCGTGGCGGAGGTGCGGATGGGCGACGGTCCCGGCGCGCTGGTGCAGGTGACCACGGGCGAGACGCGGCTGCTGGCCCGCGTCACGCAGCGCTCGGTCACGGCGCTGGCGCTGGCGCCGGGCCGCCCGGTCTTCGCGGTGCTGAAGGCGGTGTCGGTCGAGAAGGACTGACGCGGGCCCTCAGTGCGTGTCGGCGGCGAGGTCTTCCAGGATCGGGCAGTCGGGCCGGTGGTCCCCGGCGCAGGCCCGCACGAGCGTGCCCAGCGTCGCGCGCATCGCCTGCAGGTCCGCGATCTTCGCGTCGATCCGCTTCAGGTGCTCCTCGGCCATCGCCTTGACCTGCCCGCTCTCGCGGTGGTCGTCGTCGTAGAGCGCGAGCAGCACGCGGCAGTCCTCGATCCCGAAGCCCAGCGCGCGGGCGCGTCCGAGGAACTTCAGCTTGTGCACGTCGCTCTCGCGGAAGTTGCGATAGCTGTTGTCCGAGCGCAGCGGCCGCACGAGGCCGATTTCCTCGTAGTAGCGGATGGTCTTGGCGGGCAGGCCCGTCGCGGCGGCGGCGTCTCCGATGTTCATGCCGGGCTCTCCTGTTCGGCGGGACGCGGGACGGGGCGGGCCGCGACGGTGTCGCGGCGGCCCGGGATGCGGCGCAGGCGCAGGGCGTTCGACAGCACGAAGACCGAGGACAGCGCCATCGCCCCCGCCGCCAGCATCGGCGACAGCAGCATCCCGAAGGCCGGGTAGAGCCCCCCCGCCGCCACCGGGATCAGCGCGGTGTTGTAGCCGAAGGCCCAGACGAGGTTCTGGCGGATGTTGCGCATCGTCCGGTGCGAGACGTCGAGCGCCGTCGCCACCCCGCGCAGGTCGCCCGACATCAGGACCACGTCGGCGGCGTCGATCGCCACGTCGGTGCCGGTGCCGATGGCGATGCCGACATCCGCATGGGCCAGCGCCGGGGCGTCGTTGATGCCGTCGCCGACGAAGGCGAGCGCGCCGTGCGCCTCGCGAAGTCGGGTCAGGGCCGCGACCTTGCCCTCGGGCAGCACGCCCGCCACGACATGATCGATGCCCACCTCGCGGGCGATGGCGCGGGCAGTCTCTTCCCGGTCGCCGGTGATCATCGCGACGCTCAGGCCCGCGGCATGCAGTGCGGCGATGGCCTCGCGGCTGGTCGGTTTCACCCGGTCGGTCACGGCGGCGAGACCGGCGAGACGCCCGTCCACCGCGACGAAGAGCACGCCGCGCCCCTTGTCCGCCAGGTCACCGGCGGCGGCGGCCAGCGCGGCGGGGTCCGCGCCCGCGTCCTGCATCAGGGCGGCCGTGCCCACGGCCACGCGACGGCCCGACACGGTGCCGAGCACGCCCTTGCCGGTCCGGGTCTCGAACCCCTCGACCGCCTGACCGGCAGCCCCGGGGGCGGCGCGCAGCAGGGCGGCGGCCAGCGGGTGCTCGGACTGCGCCTCGACGGCGGCGGCGAGGGACAGCACCGTCTCGCGGTCGAAGCCCTCCGCCGGGATCAGGTCGGTCAGCTCCGGTCGCCCCTCGGTGACGGTGCCGGTCTTGTCGAGCGCCACCACCCGCACGTCCGACAGCCGTTGCAAGGCATCGCCCTTGCGGAAGAGAACGCCCAGTTCCGCCGCGCGCCCGGTGCCGACCATGATCGAGGTCGGCGTCGCCAGTCCCATCGCGCAGGGGCAGGCGATGATCAGCACCGACACCCCTGCCACCAGCGCCAGCGTCAGCGCCGGATCGGGTCCGACCAGCAGCCAGACGGCGACCGTCAGCGCGGCGACGCCCATGACTGCCGGGACGAACCACAGCGTGATCCGGTCCACCAGCGTCTGGATCGGCAGTTTCGCGCCCTGCGCCTGTTCGACCATGCGGATGATCTGCGCCAGCGTGGTCTCGGCGCCGACGCGGGCCGCGGCGAAGGTGAAGCCCCCGGCCCCGTTCACCGTGCCGCCGGTGACGGTGTCGCCCGGTCCCTTGGTCACCGGGATCGGCTCGCCGGTGATCATGCTCTCATCGACGTGGCTCGACCCCTCGGTGATCGCGCCGTCGGTCGGGATGCGCTCGCCGGGGCGGACCACGATCAGGTCGCCCACCGCCAGCGCCTCGACCGGGACATCCTCCAGCAGCTCGCCCCGGCGCACCCGCGCCGTGCGGACCTGGAGGCCCAGCAGAGACTGGATCGCGGCACCGGTGCGGCCCTTGGCCCGCGCCTCCAGCGCCCGGCCCAGCAGGATCAGGACGACGATGACCGCGGCCGCCTCGAAATAGACCGCGCGCACCGCCTCGGGCAGCAGCGCGGGCAGGAAGGTCGCGACGGTGGAATAGCTGTAGGCGGCCAGCGTGCCCACGGCGACGAGGCTGTTCATGTCGGGCGCGCCGCGCACCAGCGCGGGCAGACCCTTGACGTAGAACATGCGCCCCGGCCCGGCGAGCACGGCGGTGGTCAGCGCGAACTGGATCAGCCAACTGGTATGGTGCCCGATGGTGGCCCCGATCAGGGCATGGACGCCGGGAATGACATGGCCGCCCATCTCCAGCAGGAAGACCGGCAGCGTCAGCGCCGCGGCGAAGAGCAGGCGGCGCGACAGCTCCTGCGCCTCCGCCGCCTTGCGGGCGGTCCGGTCGGTGCTTTCGCTGGCCTGCGCGGGTTTGGCGGGATAGCCGAGCTTCGTCGCCTTCGCGGCCAGCGCCGCCGGATCGGTCGCCCCGTCGAGATACGTGATTTCAGCGGTTTCCGCCGCGAGGTTCACGTTGACGTCGAGCACCCCCGGCACCCGTCGCAGCACGCGGTCCACCCGGCCCACGCAAGAGGCGCAGGTCATCCCCGAGACCGCCAGCGTGACCGAGGTTTCGCGCGCCGGGTAACCCATCTTGGCGAGCCGCGCGGTGATCGCGGACAGGTCGGCCTCCGGGCCGAGCTGCAGGTCGGCGGTTTCCGAGGCGAGGTTGACCGACACCTCCCCGACCCCGGGCATGGCGCGCAGGACCCGATCGACACGCCCGACGCAGGAGGCGCAGGTCATGCCGTCGATGGCGAGACGGACGGGAACGGGATCGGACATCGGGGGGCCTCCTTCGGACGGACGCCCCTCACATAAGGCTTCCAGTCACGGGAGGGTCAAGGGGCGCGCCGCTCCAAACTGTCGCGCCCCTCTGCCCTGCCCCGCGGGACCGGGTCAGGCCCGCGCCAGCACGAAATCGAAGCTGACGTCCCAGTAGGGTCCGGCAAAGCCCATCGCGGCGGCCTTGGCCGGATCGCTTTCCTTGCGGAAGTCCGCGAGCAGGCTCTCCTTCACGCCGAAGACCGCGTCCGAGTTGATGTAGGGATCGTCGGGATCGAAGATATGCGTGGTCAGCGTGTCGTAGCCCTCGGCGCTGACGATGTAGTGCAGGTGCGCCGGGCGGAACGGATGCCGCCCGAGCCGGCCCAGAAGCTGGCCAACCGGCCCGTCATCGGGGATCGGGTAGAACTTGGGCTTCACAGCCTTGAACCAGTAGCTGCCGTCGGCCCCGGTGGTAAAGACGCCGCGCAGGTTGAAGTCGGGCTGCAGCCCCTTCTGCTGCACGTCGTAGAAGCCCTCGTCGTTGGCCTGCCAGACGTCGATCCGCGCCCCGGCGACCGGATTGCCCTCGGTGTCGAGGATGCGGCCCCGGACGACCATGTCCTCGCCCTTCTGGTCGAGGCAGATGTTGGTGCCCATCTCGTATTCCGGCGCGTCGGCCACGTGGAACGGCCCCAGCACGGTGTTCTCAGACGCCCCGGTTGGGCGGCGGGCGCTGATCGCGTCGACCAGCATCGAGACGCCGAGAACGTCCGACAGCAGGATGAACTCCTGCCGCCAGTCGTTGCACATGTGCCCGGTCTTCGTCAGGAACTGGATCGCTTCGAACCACTCGTCCTGCGTCGGCTCGATCTCCTTGACCGCCTCGTGCAGCTTGCGGGTGATGACCTCCATCACCTCGGCGAGCCGCGCGTCCCTGGCATTGGCATTGCGGCCGGTCACCACCTCGACCGAGTCGGCTTCGGTGAAAAACCCCTTTTCGTGCGCGTCCATGTCGGCCTCCGTCAGCGGGCAAGGATTTTCGTGAGCACCCGGCGCAGTTCGGCGGCGGGCTGGTCGGACATCGCCTCGGCGCGCCAGGCGACATGCTGGTCGGGCCGGACGAGGATGCAACCCGAGTCGCGGATGTCGCGCGCCCGCGCCCAGTCGCCGGAATGATCGACGATCTTGCGGCGCGGCCCGATGACATGCACCCGGATGTCGAGGCCGGTCTCGGCCCCGACCTCGGCAGCAGCGGCCTCCCACGCCTCGCCGCCGATCCCGGTGAAGAGCGTGAACCGCCCCTTGCCGCAGAGATCGAGCGTCGAGTGCTTGTCGCCCGTCACCCCGTCGAAGAGCCAGACATGCGGGATGCGCGCCCCGGGCCAGGTCGTCGGCTGGTAGTGCAGCTCGGCATCGAGGTCGAAGGCCGGTTCGATCTGCCCGTCGGTGAC
>JAUHZL010000005.1 GCA_030425945.1 Alphaproteobacteria bacterium
GCCCTTCTGGGCGGCGATGTTCTCGAACGACATGTCGCGGATGAACTGGCCCAGCACCGAGAGCTTGGGCTGGACGGGCGGGGTTGCGCCGGTATCGGCACCGTTTTCAGCAGTCTCTGCCATGGTCGGATCCTCGGAAGGCTAAAATCCGGGGTCTGGTAGCAGGAACTCCCCCCGGCGGAAAGGCCGGTCAGGGGCGGCGGTTCGGCGGGCGGCGGGGCGGCACGTCGCCGAGGTCCTCGAATTCGCCGTCGATCACGGTGGGATCGTCCGGCCGGTGCCGCGTGCCGGCGGTCGCCTCGGCCCGGTAGCGCTGCACCGCGATGCGGCGGCGGACGAGGTCATAGGCCATGTCGCGCACCGGCGGGACCAGCAGCGACAGGCCGACGGCATCGGTGAAGAAGCCCGGCGTCAGCAACAGCGCGCCCGCGAAGAGGATCAGCGCGCCGTGGACCAGCGGGCGGGCCGGGTCGTCGAAGGTGTCGAGGCTGCGGCGCAGGTCGTTCAGGACCGCGATGCCCTGCTGGCGCACAAGCGCGGTGCCGAGCAGCGCGGTCAGGATGACGATCACCAGCGTCGGCAACAGCCCGATCGCGCCGCCGACCTGGATGAACAGGCCGATCTCGATCAGCGGCACGGCAAGAAAGATCAGGAACAGCCACATGGCGTCGTCTCCGGTTTTGCGGGCGTCGTCCGGTGGACTTGACCCTATCCCCCCCTTACATATGTGCGCAACGCGACACGACCAAAGTGCCTAGCGAACCGGAGTTTTCATGAGCGCAGCCATCATCCAGCTTCTCGTCCTCGCGGGCGTGGCCATTTTCCTGATCCTGCGGCTGCGCAGCGTGCTGGGCACGCGCGACGGGTTCGAGAAACCGCCGGTCACGGTGCGGGACACGCGCGAGGACCTGCGGCGCGAGTTCGAGGTGATCGAGGGCGGTCCCGACACCGACATCACCGATCATGTCCCCGATGGCAGCCCGGCGGCCAAGGCACTGGCGGCGATGAAGATGGCAGAGGGCGATTTCAACGTCTCGGAGTTCCTGCGCGGGGCGCGCGGGGCCTACGAGATGATCCTGATGGCCTTCGAGCGCGGCGACATCGAAGAGGTGCGCGGCTTCCTGTCCGAGGACGTTGCCGAGGCCTTTGACGAGGTGATCCGCGCGCGCGAGGCGCAGGGCCTGAAGGTGGAAGCCGAGTTCAACGGCGTGCGCGAGGTGGTGCTGGAAGAGGCCGGCTTCGACCGCGACACCGGCGAAGCCGAACTGACCGTGCGCTTCGTGGGCGAGCTGACCTCGGTCGTGCGCAACGCGGAGGGCGAGATCGTCGAGGGCAACCCGCGCGAGATCAAGCGTCAGCGCGATGTCTGGAGCTTCGCCCGCACGATGGGCGCGGACGATCCAAACTGGCGCCTGGTGGCGACCGGGGGATGACGCTTGGCCTGCGCGGGATATGCGCCGCCGTCCTTGTGGCGGCCTGTCCCGTGACGGCCAGTGCCGCGCCGCCGGTGCTGCTGAGCTACGAGGACCTCGACGGCTGGCCGGGCACGGCCCCGCACGAGGTCTTCGACGCGTTCTTGGAGACCTGCGGCGACCTCGATCCCCGGGACTGGGGCGCGGTCTGCGCGATGGCGGCGGGGAAACCCGACGCGCGCGGCTTCTTCGAGTCGCTGTTCCTGCCGGTGGCGTGGTCGCCCGAGACCGAAGCCCTGTTCACCGGCTATTTCGAGCCCGAGATCGAGGCGTCGCGGACCCGCGCGCCGGGCTTCGAGACCCCGATCTACCTGACCCCGCCGGAGTTGCGCCCCGGCCAGCGCTGGCACAGCCGGGCCGAGATCGAGGATCTGGGCGTGCTGGAGGGGCGCGGGCTGGAGATCGCCTGGGCGCGCGACCCGGTCGAGGCGTTCTTCCTGCAGGTGCAGGGCTCGGGGCGGCTGCATTTCGCGGACGGCTCGGTGATGCGGCTGGGGTTCGGCGGCAAGAACGGGCACGACTACCGCTCGATCGGGCAGGAGCTGGTGCGGCGCGGGGTCTACGCGGCGCACCAGGTCTCGGCGCAGGTGATCTCGAACTGGGTGCGGCGCAACCCGGAGGAGGGGCGCGACCTGCTGCGGCACAACCCGAGCTTCGTGTTCTTCCGGGTCGTCGACGAGGTGCCGCCGGAGCGCGGGCCGCTGGGCGCGATGAACCGCTCGGTCACGCCGCTGCGGAGTGTCGCCATCGACCCGGCCTTCACGCCGCTGGGCGCGCCGGTCTGGGTCGAGAAGGGCGGCGCCGTGCCGATGCGGCGGCTGATGGTGGCGCAGGACACCGGGTCGGCGATCAAGGGACCGCAGCGCGCGGACATCTTCTTCGGGACCGGCGATGCGGCGGGCCGGGCTGCCGGCCGGGTGCGCGACCCGGGGCGGCTGGTCACGCTGCTGCCGATCGAGGTGGCGCTGCGCCTGACCGGGCGGATGTGAGATGGCCCGGAAGCCGCGCCGCCTGTCCGAGGAGGACCGTGACCTGTGGGAGCGCGTGACCGCGCAGGCCACGCCGCTGCACCCCGCCCGGCCGAAGCACCAGGCCCCGGAGGTCAACACGCGGCCCGCAGCCAAGCCGAAACCGGCCCCGCGCGCCGAGACCGCGCCGCTGC
Organism: Alphaproteobacteria bacterium; assembly: GCA_030425945.1. Classification (GTDB taxonomy): domain Bacteria; phylum Pseudomonadota; class Alphaproteobacteria; order Rhodobacterales; family Rhodobacteraceae; genus Dinoroseobacter. The sequence continues at coordinate 2,635 of JAUHZL010000005.1, forward strand.
CCGCCTTCCGCGTCGGGCAGCACGCGAAGCCGGGCCTGCCGGGGCACGACCTGCTGCCGCCGGTGGCCGAGCGGGTGGCGGACGCGCCGCTGCGGATGGACCGCAAGCGGTTCCAGCGGATGAAGCGCGGCAAGATGGACCCCGATGCGCGGATCGACCTGCACGGGATGACGGCAGCGGTGGCGCACCCGGCGCTGATCCGCTTCGTGCTGGGCGCGCATGCCTCCGGGCATCGGCTGGTGCTGGTCATCACCGGGAAGGGGCGCTCCGACCGGGGATCGGACGGGCCGATGCCGGTGCGGCAGGGGATGTTGCGCCATTCGGTGCCGCAATGGCTGGCGATGCCGCCCTTGGGACCGATGGTGTTGCAGGTGACCGAGGCGCACCGCAGCCACGGCGGCGGCGGCGCCTATTACGTCTACCTGCGCAAGCCGCCCGGGGGCGGCCTGCGCTGAGGCTCAGAGCACGTAGCGGCTGATGTCGGTGTCGGCGGCGAGCGCGCCCAGATGCGCCTCGACGAAGGCGGCGTCGATCGTCACCGCCTCGCCCGAGCGGTCGGGGGCGGTGAAGGACAATTCCTCGAACACGCGCTCCATGATCGTGTAGAGCCGCCGGGCTCCGATGTTCTCGACCGTGGCGTTGACCTGCGCGGCGATGCGGGCCAGCGCGGCGATGCCGTCGTCGGTGAAGGTGACGGCGATTTCCTCGGTGGCCAGAAGCGCCTGGTACTGGCGGGTCAGGGCGTTGTCGGTCTCGGTCAGGATGCGGACGAAATCGGCCTCAGTCAGCGCGCGCAGCTCGACGCGGATCGGGAGGCGGCCCTGCAACTCGGGCAGCAGGTCGCTGGGCTTGGCGATGTGGAACGCGCCCGAAGCGATGAAGAGGATATGATCCGTCTTCACCGGGCCGTGCTTCGTCGAGACGGTCGTGCCCTCGATCAGCGGCAGCAGGTCACGCTGGACGCCTTCGCGGCTGACATCGGCGCCGCGCGCGTCGGAGCGGGCGCAGACCTTGTCGATCTCGTCGATGAAGACGATGCCGTTCTCCTCGACCGCCTTCAGGGCTTCGCGGGTCACGGTTTCCTGGTCGAGCAGCTTGTCGGCCTCCTCCGAGACCAGCACGTCATGGCTGTCGGCGACGGTCAGCTTGCGGGTCGTCTTGCGGCCGCCGAAGGCTTTGCCGAAGAGATCGCCGAGGTTCATCATGCCGCCGGGCTGGCCGGGCACCTCGAACGCGGGGAAGGGGCTGGCGGTGTCGGTCACCTCGACCTCGATCACCTTGTCGTCCAGGTCGCCCGAGCGCAGCTTGCGGCGGAACATCTCGCGGGTCTCGGCGCGGGCGTTCTCGCCGCAGAGCGCCTCGATCACGCGTTCCTCGGCGGCGGCCTGCGCGGCGGCGCTGACGGTTTCGCGCATGTGCTCGCGGGTCATCAGGATGGCGGCATCGACGAGATCGCGCACGATCTGGTCCACGTCGCGGCCGACATAGCCGACCTCGGTGAACTTCGTCGCCTCGACCTTGAGGAAGGGCGCGCGGGCGAGGCGGGCCAGCCGGCGGCTGATCTCGGTCTTGCCGACGCCGGTCGGGCCGATCATCAGGATGTTCTTCGGATAGACCTCGTCGCGCAGGTCGTCGGGCAGTTGCCGCCGCCGCCAGCGGTTGCGCAGGGCCACGGCGACGGCGCGCTTGGCGTCCGCCTGCCCGATGATGAAGCGGTCCAGTTCCGAGACGATTTCGCGGGGGGTGAGGTCGGTCATGCGGTCCCTTTCGCGTAGGGCGGCAAGCGGTCCTTGCCGGGGAAGGCGGGCAGGGCGGTCATCAGGGCGGTGCGCAGGCGTTCCCACGTCGCGCCCAGCAGCACGAGCCCCGCGCCGAGCAGGAGAATGGCGAGGAAGGCCTGGTCCTCGACCACGGTGATGGCGAGGGCGACCACGTATCCGACGCCCGCCACGAGGAAGGAGCGGCGGTCGATCACCACGGCGAAGAGCGCCATGACGGCGAGGAAGGCGACCAGCGCGCCGAGCGCCAGCGCGCTGCCGTTGTCGAAGAGGGTCAGCGCGACGGTGTTCACGATGGCCGGGGCCGCGACGACGTGCAGCCAGAAGCCGTTCTGCGAGCGGCGGGTGACCCGGTGCGGGTCGCTCATGTCGAAGCCGAGCGCGACGGCGGCGCCGACCAGCCCCAGCGCGACGGTCAGCCAGGCGAAGGGCCCTTCGGCGCTGAGCAGGAAGGCGTCCTGCAGGTCGGTGAAGGCCGCGCCGCCGTAGAGCGTGAGCGCGAAGCCGGTGGCGAAGACCGACAGCGCGATGCCGAGCATGGCGAAGGGCACGCGGAAGACCAGCCAGTAGCCGGTCAGCAAGAGGCCGGTGCCCGCGGCCGAGATCGCCCAGACCAGCGGGGTGTTGGCGCTGAGGAGCGGCGCGAGCCCGGCCGAGAACTGCAGCGCCGAGAGGGCGAACATCACGGTCAGCGCGATGGAGGGCGCGATCATCCGGCGGACCAGGGTGAAGTAGCGGGCGAGCGCCGCGACGCCCGCCATGCCGGCGGCGGCGAAGGCCATCCAGAGCGCGCCCGGCTCGCCCAGCAGGCCGAGGCCGGTGACGCCGGACCAGCCGATGTAGAGGATCGAGAGGCCGACGACGATGAACACCTCGTTGAAGCCGCGGAACAGCTCGAACGGCTCGTCGAGACCGTCGAGGTTCTCGCGCGCGCCGGCGCGGGCATCGGCGAGGGCGAGGATATGGGCGGCCTGCGCCTCGGTGATCGCGCCGATGCGGACGGCCGCGCGCAGGTCGTCGCGGGTCAGGCTCATGCGGGGATCGTTTCGAGCGTGAGGTGGGTGTTGGTGTAGACGCAGATCTCGGCGGCGATGGCCATCGACTTGCGCACGATCGCCTCGGCGTCGAGGTCGGTGTCGATCAGCGCGCGCGCGGCGGCCAGCGCGTAGTTGCCGCCCGAGCCGATGGCGGCGATGCCGTGCTCGGGTTCCAGCACGTCGCCCGCGCCGGTGATCACGTAGAGCGCCGCGCCGTCCGAGACGATCAGCATGGCTTCGAGCTTCTGGAGGTACTTGTCGGTGCGCCAGTCCTTGGCCAGTTCGACGGCGGCGCGCCCGAGCTGGCCGGGGGTGGCCTGCAGCTTGGTCTCCAGCCGTTCGAGCAGGGTGAAGGCGTCGGCGGTCGAGCCCGCGAAGCCCGCGACGACGTCGAAACCGCCGGGCGACAGGCGGCGCACCTTGCGGGCGCTGCCCTTGATCACGGTCTGGCCGAGACTGACCTGCCCGTCCCCGCCGATCACGACTTTGCCGTTTTTTTGAACACCGAGGATGGTGGTTCCGTGCCATCCGGGGAAGTCGTGGTCTGGCATCGTCTCTCTCCGTTACCTTGCTGCACCATATGGACCCGGCGCGGCGAGGTCGCAATGGCGGGGCGCTGGACGCTGCCGAATCAGCGCCATACGGTCCCGCGCATGGTCGAAACACGCACTCTTTCCATTCACTTGACCGAGTACCTGCTGTGGCGCGTCCGGCGCGGCAAGCACCCGTTCCTGGCCGAGCTGGTGCGGGCGCTGGAGGCGCGCGGCTGGCGGATCACCTGGCGCGGCGACGGCCTGGACGAGCGCCTGGCGAGTGCCGCGCGCCCGGGCTACACGCTGTTCTACGAGGATGCGCCGGTCGGGCCGCGCTGCCTGACGCTGCGGCGGTCCTATTTCGATCCGTTCTGGCAGATCGAGGCCTCGGCCAAGCGCTGGGAGTGGGACGTGGCGCGCGCCAGCTTCGACCCCGAGACGGTCGATGGCGACCGGGCGGCGCATTTCGTGAAGTTCTGGCGCGGGCGGATGCCGCTGCCGCCGCCCGTGCGGGGCGAAGGCTTCGTCTACGTGCCGCTGCAGGGACGCCTGCTGACCCAGCGCAGCTTCCAGAGCCGCGCGCCGGTGGACATGGTGCGCGAGATCGCCAAGCGCGAGCGGACGCGGGACATCGTGCTGACGCTGCACCCGGGCGAGACCTACAGCCCGCACGAGCGCGAGGCGGTGGACCGGCTGATCGAGGATCCGCGCATCCACCTGTCGGACAGCCCGATGACCGACCTGCTGCCGAAGTGCGATTACGTGGCCTGCGAGAATTCGAGCGTGGCGCTGAAGGGGTTCTTCCTGAACAAGCCCGCGCTGCTGTTCGCCGAGATCGACTTTCACCACATCGCGGCGTCGGTGCCGAAGCTGGGGATGAAGGGCGCGTTCGAGGCGCTGGGCGGGCCCGCGCCGGACTACGCGCGCTACCTGTTCTGGTTCTTCCAGCACAGGGCGCTGAACTTCTGGCGGCCGGAGTTCGGGCAGCGCGTCACCGAGCGGCTGCAGGCGCACGGCTGGCCCGCCTGACACGGAAACGGGCGCCCGGTGAGGGGCGCCCGCCTGTCGGGTCCGCGCGAGAGCCGGGGCTCAGATCGTCGCGTCGATCCAGCTTTTCAGCGCCGCCTTCGGGGCCGCGCCGGTCTTGTTGCCGACCATCTTGCCGTCCTTGAAGATGAACAGCGCCGGGATGCCGCGCACGTGCAGCGACTGCGCCGCGACCATGTCGGTGTCCACGTTGACCTTGGCGATCTTCAGCTTGCCCTCGTACTCGGCGCTGAGTTCCTCGAGCGCCGGGCCGATCTGCTTGCACGGTCCGCACCACTCGGCCCAGAAATCGACCAGCACCGGCACGTCGGACTTGGTGACTTCGTCTTCAAAGGTGGCGTCGGTGACGGCAACGGTGCTCATGGGGGCGCTCCTCGGCGGCGTAAGGTTGTCAACGATAACTATGGATGGGTCCGCCACGCGTCAAGGTCGCGTTGCGCGGGCCAGCGCGGCGTCGGTCAGCGCCCCGGGCAGGGGCATCAGGGTGGCGGTGCGGGTCCAGAGCAGCGCGACCTCGACCGGGCGTCCGGGGAAGGCCTGTGCCGCCAGCGCGCGATAGGCCCCCATCTGGCGCAACAGGCCTTCCGGCACCTCGGCCGCCGTTGCCGGGACGGTGGCGTTCGACTTGAAGTCGACGATGCGCACGCGCTCGGGCGTCACCTCGACGAGGTCGAGCACGCCGAAGGCGGGGCCGAGGCCGTGCGGCAGGGTGCCGCTGACCGGCACCTCGCGGAGAAGGCCGGGATCGGTGAAGAGGGCGGCGAGGTCGGGGGCGTCGAGGCAGGCCTGCACCTCGGCCAGGTCGGCGGCGGTGACCTCGGGGTTCTGCGCGGCGAGCGCGGCGTGATCCGCGCGCGGCCAGGCGGGCAGGTGTTCGAGCAGCCAGTGAAGGGCGCTGCCGCGCCGCTTGGCGGCCGCCTCGTCGGCGGCCTCGGACGCGCCGGGCAGGGCCTTGGCGCCGCCGAGATCGGAGGGCGACACCGGCGCGGCGGGCAGACCGGGCGGCGCGGCGGCGGGCAGGCGCAGGGGCGTGCGGCTGTCGGCCCCGGCGGTCCAGGGCTGCGCCGGGCCGGGATCGGGCCAGTCGCCCATCGCGAAGCGCAGGCCCTCGCCGCCGGGCATGTCCCGCGGCGCCGCGTTCAGCGCCCGGAGGCCGCCGTCGACGAGGGCGTGCCAGGCGTTGGGCGTCTCGTCCTCGGCGTCGGTCTTGCCGGCGGCGGCGACCATCAGCCAGGACTCGGCGCGGGTCATCGCGACGTAGAGCAGGCGCAGGCGCTCTTCCTCGTCCTGGGTCTTGCGGGCGTCCTGCGCCTCGGCGAGCGGCGGCGTGACCAGCTTGCCGCCGGTGCGCCAGACCGTCGGGCCGCCGGGCAGCCGCAGGATCGCGCCGTCCCCGCGCGGCTTGCGGCTGGCGGCGTCGGGCAGGATGACGATGGGGGCTTCCAGACCCTTGGCGCCGTGCACCGACATCACCCGGACCGCGCCGCCGTGGGCGTCGAGCGGGCGCTTCAGGTCGCCGATGTCCTGCGCGAGCGCGCCGAGGAAGCCGGTCAGATCGGGCACGGCCCGGCGTTCATGCGCCAGTGCCTGGCCCAGAAGCGCGTCGATGCCGTCCTCGGCCTCGGCCCCCAGCCGGGCGATCAGACGGGCGCGCCCGCCGTGGACGATCAGGATGCGTTCGAGCAGTTCGTAGGGGCGCAGGTAGTCGGCGCGGTCGCGCAGGTCGTGCAGGATCCTCAGGGTTTCGGGGTGCCGCGCGGCGGTCTCGGGCTTGCGCAGGGCCTGCCACAGGTGGCGCTCGGTCCGCGGCTGGGCGAGGGCGTAGAGGTCCTGTTCGGACCAGCCGAAGAGCGGCGAGCGCAGCGCGGCGGCGAGGCTGAGGCTGTCGTCCGGCGTGGCGAGGAAGGACAGGAGCGCGGTCAGGTCCTTGACGGCGATTTCGCCGCCGATGCGCAGGCGGTCGGCCCCGGCGATGGGCAGGCCGACCTCCTTGCAGCGGCGGATCAGCTCGTGGAAGAGCGCGTCGCGGCCCTGCACGAGCACCAGGAAATCGCCCGGCGTCACGGCGCGCACGGTGCCGTCGCGCCCGGCGATGCGGGTGCCCGCGTCGAGCAGGCGCACCATCTCGTCGACGACGCGGCGGGCCAGCACGATCTTCGGATGCGTCGCGGGGATGCTGTCGACGGGGTCGCCGAACTCGGGCTGCGGCGGGGTCTCGGGCGGCTCGACCAGCGGCCAGAGATCGACGCGCCCCGGCATCCCGCTGCGGAAGGCGACATGAGCGCTGTCCATCCCGAGCCCGCGGTGCCCGGCCCGCGTGAAGACCGAGTCGACGGCGCGCAGGATCGCGGGCGAGGACCGGAACGAGTGTTGCAGCACGCTGGTCTGCATCGGGCGGCCGGCGTCCGAGAAGGCGGTGGCGAAGTGCTGTCGCATTCGGTCGAAGGCGTCGGGGTCGGCCCCCTGAAACGAGTAGATCGACTGTTTCGGGTCGCCGACGACGAAGAGCGTGCGGGTGACATCCTCCTGCGCGCCGCGCCCGGCGGCGAATTCGGCGGCCAGCGCGCGGATGATGTCCCATTGCGCGGGGCTGGTGTCCTGCGCCTCGTCCACGAGGATGTGGTCGATGCCGCCGTCGAGCTTGAAGAGCACCCATTCCGCGATCTGCGGGTCGCGCAGCATGGCGCGGACGCGGGCGATCATGTCGTCGAAATCGACGAGGCCGCGCAGGGTCTTGGCGTGATCCACGGCGGGTATCACGGCGCGGGCGAAGGCGTGCAGCACCTCGGTGCGTTCGACGATGGGGTAAGTGCCGAGAGCACAGGCGGTGTCGTAGAGCCGGTGCAGGAAAGCGTGCAACTCTTCGGTCAGGTCGGGGTGGGCGCCCTGGAACTTCTTGTTCGGGACGGACTTCACCTTCGGACCGGTCCCCTCCGACAGCAGGGTTTCGCGGAACAGGGTTTCGCGGAAGGGGTCGCTGCGGTCGCCTTCGATCCAGCGGGTCAGGAGATCGGCGAGCACCTGCGCGCCCTTGGCGCTTTCGGCGCGCAGCAGCGGCACGGCCTCGGCGAAGGTCGCGTCCTCGGTGCCGTCGCTGGCGAGGCTCCCCCAGTCCTCGGGGGTGAAGCCCGGCGGCAGGCCGAGGGCGGCGCGGATGTCGTCCGGCGCGGGCGGCGTTTCGAACTCGTCCCGGCGCTGCATCAGGGTCCGGGTCAGGGCGACCGGGTCCTCGTTGCCGCCGAGGTGCCGGGCGAGACGGTCGAAGAGCGCCCGCTCCGGGCCGCGTGCCAGGGTGTCGAGCACGTCCGAGATCAGGCGCTGCTGTCCGAGGTCGTCGAGTTCGCGGTAGGCGGGCGAGACCCCGGCCTCGAGCGGGAAGCGCCGCAGGAGCGCGCCGCAGAACGAGTGGATGGTCTGGATCTTCAGGCCGCCCGGAGTCTCGATCGCCTGCGCAAACAGCGTGCGCGCCCGGTTGCGCCCGGCGGCGGTGTTGCGCGCGTCGGGGTGGCCGAGGCTGCGCAGCTTCTTCTCCAACTCGTCCTCGGGCAGCATGGTCCAGGTGCCGAGTTCGCGGAACAGGCGGTTCTGCATCTCGGTCGCGGCGGCCTTGGTGTAGGTCAGGCAGAGCACGCGCTGCGGATCGACCCCGTCGAGCAGCAGCCGGGCGACGCGGTTGGTCAGCACCGAGGTCTTGCCCGACCCGGCATTGGCCGACAGCCAGGTGGAGCGGCCGGGATGCGCGGCGGTGACCTGCGCGCGGGTGGCGTCACCGACGGTCATCGCGCGTCCTCCGGGGTGATGTCGTCGCTGTCTTCCCATTCGCCGTAGCGGGCGAGGTGGTCGTAGTCGCCGCCCCAGCGCCGGGTCTCGACCATCAGGCGCGCGCCGTAGCCAGTGGCGGGATCGCGGAACCGGGCCAGCAGGGCCTCCAGCCGGTCGCGCGTCTCGGCGACGAAGCCGGGCGTGTCGTCGGCGGTGATCCGGGTGGCCGCACCGGAGATCACCCCGAGGAAGGCGAGCAGGCTGACGCCGGTGGCGGGCAGGTCCTTGAACCCGCCCGCCTCGGCGATGATCGCTTCGAGGTGAAGCTGGCGGTTGAAGGCGAGGGCCTGTTTCTTCGAGGGCGGCGACCCGGCCTTGTAGTCGTAGATCGCGAGCGTGCCGTCGGTCAGCCGGTCCAGCCGGTCGGCCCGGCCGTAGAGCCGGGTGCCAGAGGGCAGCAGGGTCTCGCCCTCCGCTTCGAGGGCGGCGGGGGTGCCGAGGGCGCGGCGCTCGGCCTCGTCTGCGAGAATCCGGTCGCGCCGGGACATCAGCTGCGCGCGCCAGATGCGGGTCTGGGCGGGCCAGTCGGCATGTTCGCCCAGCCGGGTGTCGAGCAGGTGCTCGAACAGCGGGGCGGGATCGTCGGGCCAGCCGTCGCGGGTCCGGTCCACGAGGTCGTGCAGCATCGCGTGGATGAGGTCACCGCGCACGCGGGCATCGGGCTGGCGGCGCAGCGGATCGAGTGCGCGCAGCCGCAGGACCTTGCGGGCATAGATCGCGTAGGGATCGCGGATCAGGGTTTCGATCTGGGTGATCGAGAAGGCGTCGGGCCGCACCCCGACCGGGGGACGCGGCGCGGGGCGCCTGGCGCGCGGCAGGGGCGTGTCGTGGACATCGAGCGCGGCGGCCCGGGCGAGGATCGCGGCGCCCCTGTCGCGCATCGCGGTGACGGCAGCGGCGCCGTCCGGCCCGAGGCCGGTCAGCAGGTTCAGCAGGCGGTTGAGCCAGCGCGAAGGGATCGTCTCGGCCTCGTCATCCTTGCGGGCGCGGGTCAGCACGACGCGGCGCGCGCCGATGGCCTGCTGGAAGTCATGCGCCTGCAGCCCGATCCGCCGTTCCGGCACCGCCAGCCCGGCGGCGCGGCGCATCGGCCGGTTCAGCCAGGGATCGGGCGGGGCGCTGGCAGGCCAGGTGCCTTCGTTCAGCCCGGCGAGCACGGTCAGGTCGGTGCCGCCGACGCGGGCCTCGATGGTGCCCCAGATCATCAGGTTCGGGTGCGGGGTCACGGCGTCGCGCACCGACTCGGCGGCGAGCAGCCCGGTGAGGAAGGCGGCGAAGGCGCCGGGGTCGAGCGTACTGCCATGCGCGGCATGGGCGGCGAGGTCGTCGAAGAGGCGGCGCGCGGCCTCGCCCGCCGGTTCGCGCCAGAGCTCGGCGCAGCCCGCACCGGGCGGACCGGCGACGTGGGTTTCGGCAAGGTCGCGCAGGGTGGCGACATGGGTGGCGAGCGGCGCGGGCCCGATCGCGGCGAGCCGGTCGAGCAGGCCGGCGACCCAGTCGGCCCACCCCTCGGTCCCCGGCCGGGTGGCGGACCACGCGGCGAGGGCGGTCCGGCCGGGCACCGGCGGCCCTTCGGCGCGCAGGTGGTCTTCGAGGGCGAGGGTGCGCAAGGGATGGTCGCCGCGCGCGCCCCGGTCGTCGCCCGCGGCGGTCAGCGGGTGTTTCAAGAGCGCGATCAGGTCCTCGCCCGTCGGGGCCTGTCCGAACAGCCCGGCCAGCAGCGCCAGCAGCCGCCCCGGCACCGACAGCGAGAGCGGCTGACCGCCGCTGTCGTCGGGGGCGATGCCCCAGCGGGCGAGCGCGGCGGCGACCTGCCGGGCCAGCGTCCGGTCGGGCGAGATCAGCGCGGCGGTTTCCCCGGCATCGAGCGCCTCGCGCAGGATCAGGGCGATGGCCTGCGCCTCGGCCCGGGCGGCGGGGGCCTCGAGAAGGGTGAGGTCCCGCGTGGCGGTGTCGGGGGGCGGCAGGCCGGGCGCCTCGGCCCGCCACTGGTCGGTGACCGGGGCCGGGCGCAGCGCGAGCGACACGAGGCGGTTGCGGTCGGGCGCGGGCGTGTCGGTGCCGTGCCATGGCCGGACGGCGTCGGCGGGCACGTCGAGGCGGCGCAGAAGGCGCGCGATCCGGTCCTGCGGGTGATCCTCGGCGCCGGGCAGCTCGTGGAGTTTCGCCCAGATGTCCTGCGGCAGGTCGAAGTCGAAGCCGGGCAGCACGACCGCGCCCTGCGGCAGGCGCGCGACCGTGTCGATCAGGTCGGCGGTGGTGCCGCGCGAGCCGGTCGAGCCGACCAGCAGCACGGGATGCGCGGGCGGCGCGGCGGCCCAGCGGGCGGCGCGGTCCTCGACCCAGTCGCGCAGGCGGGCGGCCGGGTCGCGGGTGCCGTCCTCCGGGGTGCTGATCGGGACGAGCGCCTCCAGCAAGTGCAGCGACCGCGCCCAGTGGGCCGACAATCCGCCGACGTCGAGGGACAGGACCCGGTCGAGCGGCACGGCCTCGTCCTGCATCTCGTCCAGCAACGCGCCGAGACTGTCGGCGAGGTCGAGGGCCGCGGCGCGCGGGGCGAGGTCGGGGACGCGCTCGATCACCGCCTGTGTCAGCCCCGCCAGTTCGAGGCGGCGGCGCAGCGCGGGACGGGCCGGGGCGAGGCCGGGGATCGGCCGGACCTGCGGCAGGTCGGTCAGGACATGGATGCGGGGCAGCGGGCCGGGGGTCCGGCGCAGCACCTCGGTCAGCCGCCGCTCCATCCGGGCGGCGTTGACGATGATCTCGGTCCGCGCCAGCGCGACCGGGTCGCCGCCGGTGCGCGCGCGCAGGCCCGCGACCAGCCGCTCGGCGAAATCGGCCCCGGGCGGGATGCCGAAGACGCGGGGGGCGGGCGCGGGCTCAAACATCGGCGTCCTCCAGCAGCGCGGTCGCGGCGGTCAGTCCGTCGGGCGAGCCGGCCTCGGCCCAGTGGCCCGGGTAGAGGCAGCCGAAAAAGCGGCCCTCGGCGGCGATCCTTTCCCACAGCAGGCGGACGGAGAAGGCCCGCTCGGGGATCGCGGCCAGCCCGTCGGTGCGCAGGATCTGCGCCCCGGTATAGACCAGGGGACCCGGCGTGGTCAGCCGCCCGTCCGGATGCAGGGTGAAGCTGCCGGTGCCGTCGTGCCCGCGCGTGCGCTCCCGCGGCAGGCAGAGCAGCAGCGCGTCCATCCGGGCCGGGTCCCAGGCGGCGCGCAGGATCGCCAGCGGATTGGGACCGCGCCAGACCACGTCCGAGTTCAGGGTGAAGACCGGGCCGGGGCCGAGATGCGGCAGCGCCGCCTTCAGCCCGCCGCCGGTTTCGAGCAACTCGGGTTCCTCGGACGGGATCACCTGCGGATGGCGGGCGAGATGCGCGCGCATCTGGTCGGGGTGGGCGTGCAGGTTGACGACGACGCGGCGCACGAGGTCGGGCGTGGCATGGCAGAGCGCGTGATCGAGCAGCGCGCGGCCCGCGACCGGGACCAGCGGCTTGGGCGTGGTCAGGGTCAGCGGGCGCAGCCGGGTGCCGTGCCCGGCGGCGAAGACCATCAGAGCGTCGGGATCGTCCCGCATCGGGCCTCCAGGTCGTGCAGCCGGTCCGGGGTAGGCGGCGGCAGTGTGGTGGCCACCACTTCCGCCAGCCCTGCCAGCGCCGGATCGGCGAGATTGGCGTGGAGCTGGTCCCAGACGCGGGGGATCAGGGCGATGTAGGCGGGTTTGCCGAAATGCAGCGAGAGGCGGGCAAAGACGCCGAGGATGCGCAGCGCGCGCTGGGCGCCGAGGGCCGCGGCGGCGCCGGTGACGGCCTCGGGCGGCTGGCCGGTCTGCCGGGCATAATGCGCCAGCGTCCGCGCGGCGATCCCGGGCGGCACGTCGCGGCGGGCGTCCTGCACCAGCGACACGAGGTCGTAGACCGGGTGGCCGAGCATCGCGTCCTGGAAGTCGAGCAGCCCGGCGCGGGCGGGTCCGTCGCGGTCGGGCAGCCAGATCAGGTTCCCGGCGTGGTAGTCGCGCAGGACCATCACCGGGGCGACCGGCGGCAGCGCGGCGAGCGCGGCGGTGCAGGCGGCGCCGAGGCGCCGGGCCGCCTGCGGGTCGCCCGCGTACCACTGGCCCGCGAGACCGGCGAGCGTGCCCATCCGCGCGGCGTCATAGGCGGCGAGACCGGGCAGCGGGGGGGACGCGTGCAGGGTGACCAGCGCGTCGGCGGCGCTTTCGTAAAGCAGCGGTTCGAGGTCGGGCCGGGCGGGCGCGAGGGTCAGGTAGAGCGCGTCGCCGAGGTCTTCGAGCAACAGGAAGCCGTGCGCCGGGTCGGTGGCCAGCAGGCGCGGGGCCGACAGCCCGAGACCGGCGAGGTGTCCGGCGACCGCCATGAAGGGGCGGACATCCTCGCCGCGCTCGGCGGGCGCGTCCATCAGGACGGCGCTGTCCCCGTCGCGGTGCAGGCGCAGGTAGCGGCGGTTCGAGGCGTCGCCCGCCAGCGGCGCGCGGCGGGCCGCGCCCCATCCGGCGGTGGCGAGAAAGGCGTCGAGGGCATCGGCACGGGTCATCGGGCGGGGTCGTCCAGAACGGGGGCGAGGCGCTGGTGCAGGTCGCCGGGCGGCAGGGTCACGGTCAGGTGCCGCGTGCCCGCGTCCGCGCCGTAGGAGAAGGTCAGCCGGGCGGCGTCGGGCGGCAGGGCGTCGCCGAGGCGTTCGGGCCATTCGACCAGGCAAAGCGCGGTCTCGAACGCCTCGTCGAGGCCCAGCTCGACGGTGTCCGTGACGCCCTCCAGCCGGTAGAGATCGACGTGCCAGACGGTGAGATCGGGCAGGTCATAGACCTGGACGAGGGCGAAGCTGGGCGAGGGGACATCCTCGACCGGGCCGGTGGCGGCCATCCGGGCCTGGATCAGGGCGCGGGCGAAGGCGGTCTTGCCCGCGCCCACCGGCCCGTCGAGCAGCAGCGTGTCGCCCGCCCGCAGCACGGGCGCGAGCGCCGCCGCGAGCGCGGCCGTAGCCTCGTCGCTGTCGAGAAAGACCTGCCGTGTGTCGCTGCCCATGCCCCGTTCTACCCCAGGCCCGCCCGACCGCAAGCGCGGGCGTGCCGGGGCGGCGGGCTCAGGCGCTGAGGCGCTCGCGGCGCAGGGCCTGGAACACCGGGGTCGGCTCGGCCTCGGTGAAGGCGACGAGGGTCGCGGTGGGCGACAGGGGCTGCACCCGGCACTCGATCAGGCGGCCATCGGGGCGGCGGGCGCTGTCGGACCATTCGCTGCGGTCCATGGCGCTGGTGACGCTGTCGCGCACGTCCTGCCACGGGCCGCCCGGCAGGCAGCGCGACTGCCAGAGCCGGATCGCGCCCGAGATCGTCAGCGCCTCGTTCCCGGTGTCGCGGGGATCGGGCCGCGGGATGCCCCAGAGCGCGCCGTAGGCTTCGTTCGCCAGCACCATGGTGCCGGTGCGGGTGAACACCGCGACCGCATCCGGCAGGGCGTCGATCACCGACTGGGCGAGGTCGATCTCGGAGCGGAACTGCCGGGTCAGGGCCACGTCGTCCGAGATGTCGTCCATCAGGAGGGCCAGACCGCCGTCGTGGTGCGGCTGGGCGCAGATCCGGAACACCCGGCCGGAGGGCAGGGTCCACACCTCCTCGAACCCGCCGTCCTGCACCCCGGCCTCAAGCCCGGCGAGCCGGTCGCGCCAGGCGCGGTAATCGCGCGGCTCGGGCAGGGCATGGCGGTCGTGCATCCGGTCGAGCAGCCCGGCCAGCGTCGGCCGGGTGCTGAGCCACAGCGTGTCGAGGCCGGTCAGGTCGTGGAAGGCGGGGTTGAACAGGATCAGTTGCCGCCGCCGGTCGAAGACCGCGAGCCCGGTCTGAAGCTGGGCGAAGGTCCGGGTCAGCGTCGCCATGTAGGCACGCAGCGAGTCCTCGGCGCGGATCGTGGCGTCGATCGGCACGGCGGAGAACCATGTCCCGTCCGCGGTGACCGTGCAGGACAGTTCGAACCAGGCCTTGTCGCCGGTGTCGCGCGGGATCGCGGCGCGGCGGTGGCCGGGCAGGCCGGTGGTGCCGGGGGGCAGTTGCTCGGAAAAGAGGTCATAGACCGGCCAGTCGTCGGCGTGTTCGGGCCGAAGCCGGGCGACGGCATCGCGGTAGGTGTCGCTGACCCAGTCGATGTTGTGGTGCCGGTCCCGCCGCCAGATCAGCGCCGGGCTGTGCGCCAGCGCGGTGCGCAGGGCATCGAGATCGTGCCGGATGACGGCGGGCAGCGGCTCGGGCTCGGGCCCCGGGTCGGGGGCGGACAGCAGGGCGGGACGCAGCGGGACCAGCGGGCGCGCGGTCTCGACGGTGTTGCGGATCATCCGTCCGCCGAGGCTGTAGAGCAGCGCGAGCGCCAGGCTGGCGGCGGCGAAGGACAGGACGGCAAGCGACAGGAGCGACGAGGTTTCGAGGGCGATCATGGTCCGGATCCGGGTCGGTGCGACGTGTCCAAAGACAACACGGATCAGGGTTAAGGGGCGGTTAACCGCGCGGTTTCGCTGTGATCAGGCGATGATCTGGCGGTTTTCGCCCAAACCCGTCGACTCGGCCTCCTCTGGCAGCGCCAGCGACTCGCGCGGCCAGAGCACCTCGACGATGGCGCCGGAGCGGACCGGGCGGTCCTCCGGGGCCATGAACGGGTCCGAGCCGTTGGCGAAGCTGAGTTCCGCGCCGGTGCGTTCGAGCAGGGTCTTGGCGATGAAGAGGCCGAGGCCCATCCCCTCGTACCCCGGCCGGCGCGCCACTTCCTGCGAGGACTTGCGCCGCCGCACGAAGGGATCGCCGATCCGGCCCATCACCTGCTGCGGGAAGCCGACGCCGTCGTCGATGATGCGGACGAGGATCACCTCGTCGGTCCAGTGCACGTCGATCCAGACATTGGCCTCGGCGAAGTCGACGGCGTTCTGCACCAGGTTGCGGATGCCGTGGATGATCTCGGGACGGCGGCGGATCGCGGGCTGGCGCGGATCGCCGCCCGACCCCGGCGAGATGTCGAAGTGCAGCGACTTGCCGCGCTCGGCGTGGGGATCGGCGGCCTCGCGGACCACGGCGCCCAGCGGGGCGGTGCGCAGGTGCAGGTCGTCCTTTCCGGCGCGGCCCATCGAGCGGAGGATGTCGCGGCAGCGGTCGGCCTGGTCGCGGATCAGGATGGCATCTTCGCGCAGCACCGGGTCGTCGAGTTCCTCGGCCAGTTCCGAGCTGACCAGCTTGATGGTGGCCAGCGGGGTGCCGAGCTCGTGTGCCGCGGCCGCCACGACGCCGCCGAGGTCGGTCAGCTTCTGCTCGCGGGCGAGGGCCATCTGGGTGGCCAGCAGCGCCTCGTTCATCGAGTGGCTCTCGCCGGTGATCCGATAGGCATAGGCCCCGAGGAAGGCGACGCCGATCACGATCGCCAGCCAGAAGCCGAAGACGAGGATGTCGGGCATCCGCAGGATGAAGCCCTCGGCGGTCACCAGCGGCAGGTTCACCACGGCCACGACCGAGATCAGTGCCACGGCACAGAGGCCGAGGAACACCGTCGAGCGCAGGCGCAGCGTGGCCGCCGAGACGGTGACGGGCGCGAGGATCAGCAGGGCGAAGGGGTTGTTCAGCCCCCCGGTGAGGTAGAGCAGGAAGGCCAGTTGCGAGATGTCGAAGAGCAGCGTCAGCATCGCCTCGGACTCCGCGAGGCGCTTGTTCTCGGGGTAGACGAAGATCGAGATGACGTTGGCGATGACCGAGGCGCCGACCGCGAGGTAGAGCAGCCCGATCTGGAGATCGAGGCGCAGCACCTGCGTGGCCACGAAGATCGTCGTGATCTGCCCGGCGATGGCGAGCCAGCGCAGCACGATGAGGGTGCGCAGCCGCACCCAGGCGCTGCGGTCCTCGGCAAGGGGGCGGGGCGTGTCCAAGGCGGTGTCCGGTCGAAGTGTCACACTGGAAGCCACGGGGCGGCGCGGCCACCTTACGCACAAACCGCCCCGCGTTGCGAGGGGCGGCTGACAACCGGGACGGGAGGGAACAGGATGCGCCTGTATGTTGCCGCAGCGGGGGCCGCGATGCTGGCCCTGATCGGGGGAAGCGTCTTCATGGCGTTCGTCTGGCCGTCGGGCGACGACCGCTTCGCGCAATGCCGGGGCAGCACCGTGTCGGGCGGCGCGGGCGAGATCGGCGGACCGTTCACCCTGGTGGACGAGACCGGCAAGACCGTGACCGACGCCGATGTCATCACCAAGCCGACGCTGGTCTATTTCGGCTACACGTTCTGCCCGGATGTCTGCCCGCTCGACGCGTTCCGCAACGGCGAGGCGGTCGATCTGTTGGCGGCGCGCGGCTACGATGTGGGGTCGATCTTCATCTCGATCGACCCGGCGCGCGACACGCCGGAGCAACTGGCGTTCTTCACCGACGGGATGCACCCCGACATGATCGGGCTGACCGGCACCGAGGAGCAGGTCAAGGCGGCGAGCCGGGCCTACAAGACCTACTACCGCAAGCAGGACAGCGAGGACGAGTATTACCTCGTCGATCACTCGACCTTCACCTATCTCGTTGATCCGGAAGCCGGATTCCTCGACTTCTTCCGCCGTGACGATTCGGCGGAGGCAATCGCGGAGCGGGTGCAATGCTTCATGGACGCAACCTAAGCGACGTTTGACCGCAGGCTGCAATCGCCTTAAGAGAGAGGGACGCACTCTTGGGAGGTTGCCATCGATGACCGAGACCGCAGTCAGTGACATCGGCGAGGATCCGTCGCTTCTGCTTGTGGACGACGATGAGCCGTTCCTGAGACGTCTCGCCCGCGCGATGGAGAAGCGCGGCTTCCAGGTGGAA
This sequence comes from Alphaproteobacteria bacterium, assembly GCA_030425945.1. GTDB lineage: Bacteria > Pseudomonadota > Alphaproteobacteria > Rhodobacterales > Rhodobacteraceae > Dinoroseobacter. The sequence continues at coordinate 19,684 of JAUHZL010000005.1, forward strand.
ACGGCGGACTCGGTCGCGGCCGGCAAGGCGCTGGCCACGGCACGGCCGCCCGCCTACGCGGTCGTCGACCTGCGGCTGGAGGATGGCAACGGTCTGGATATCGTCGAGGTGCTGCGCGAGCGGCGGCCCGATGCCCGGGTCGTGGTGCTGACCGGATACGGCGCGATCGCGACCGCGGTCGCCGCGGTGAAGATCGGCGCGACCGACTACCTGTCGAAACCGGCGGACGCGAACGATGTGACCAACGCGCTGCTGGCCCGCAACGAGGGGCTACCGCCGCCGCCCGAGAACCCGATGAGCGCCGACCGTGTCCGCTGGGAGCATATCCAGCGGGTCTACGAGCTGTGCGACCGCAACGTGTCCGAGACGGCGCGGCGGCTGAACATGCATCGCCGCACCCTGCAGCGCATTCTCGCCAAGCGCAGCCCGCGCTGATGCGGGGCAGGTGGCTGGTCCTTGCGGGCGTTCTGCTCGCGGCCTGTGACGTCGGCGGGCTGCCGCGACCGGGTGTGCCGGGGATCGAGGCCCCGACCTCGGCGGCGCTGATCCTGTCGCGCGAGGGCCTGACCGTGCCGGGTGCCGCGGCGGGCGAGATCTCGTTCGGACGGGCGATGCCCGGCGTGGTCGAGGCGGTGCGGCGGCTGAAAGGCGCGCCGCTGGGCGAGCCGCAGACCAATGCCGAGTGCGGGGCCGGGCCGGTGACCGCCGTCCGGTTCCGGGACGGGCTGACGCTGAACTTCATGAACGGCGCGTTCCTCGGCTGGGTCGCGGATGCGCCCGGGGCCGGTGCCGCGCCGACCGGGGTGAAGGTGGGCGATACCTGGCCGCCGCCCGGGGCCGCGGTGCAGGAGACGACGCTGGGCCGCGAGGCCGAGGTGGCCGGGGTGCAGGCGCTGAGCCGCGATGGCTGGCAGGTCGATCTGCTGTTCGCGGGCGTGACCTGCTTCTTCCGCTGATGCCGCCAAGCGCACGCGCTCAGGGCATTTCGGCGATCAGCTCGGCGAAGCGCGCGACATAGGCGTGCCGCACCTCGACCGGCGGGCGCAGTTCCAGCCGCAGCCCGTCGATCAGCGCCGGATCGGGCCTGCCGAAGAAGCGGTCGGCCTCCGGCACCTCGAACCCGGCGATCTGGGTCGCTTCCAGCCAGGCGCTGACGCGGTCGGCCTTCTTGATCCGGGCCTTCACGGATTTCGGCACGCCCGCGGGCAGGCCGAAGCGCAGGTGGATCGCGGCCGCCAGACGCTCGTCCAGCGCGCCGTATCCGGGGCCGACCGCCGCCTTCACCGGGCTGATCATGTCGCCGATGACGTACTCGGGCGCGTCGTGCAGCAGCGCCGCCAGCCGCCAGCGCACCGGGCTTTCGGGGTCCAGCCGGGTGTAGATCGCCTCGACCAGCAGGGAATGCTCGGCCACCGAGTAGGCGAAGTCCCCGCGCGTCTGGCCATTCCAGCGCGCGACGAAGGCGAGGCCGTGGGCAATGTCCTCGATCTCGATGTCGACCGGCGTGGGGTCCAGAAGGTCGAGCCTGCGGCCGGACAGCATCCGTTGCCAGGCGCGGGGCGGGGCTTTGGGCATGGGGTCATCCGGGGTTGCGCAGGCGGTGTTTAGCCAAGCGCGCCCGGCCCGTAAACCGGCGCGAGAATTCCCCTTGCGCGGCCATGGAACAGTGCCACTCTCGAGGCCATCGCGCGCATGGTGCGACGCGATCTACATGCCAAGGTGCACCCATGGGAACGAAAGCAGCCCAGTCCAAACCCGCCGCCAAACCTGCCAAACCGGCCGCCAAGCCGGGCAGCAAGTCGAAGTGACGTAAGTCGATGTCCGGCGGGGGGTGCGGGCGACCGCGCCTCCCGCTTCGTTTCTTGGCCCCGGCCCCCTTCCCTGCGCCCTGTCCCGTCCCAAGTTGCCACCCCGGTTGCGTCCTGTTATGGCACGGCGACGTATTTTTCCGAAGGAACCGGACCGCAATGACCGACTACATCGTGAAGGACCTTTCGCTTTCGGCGTTTGGGCGCAAGGAACTGGACATCGCCGAGACCGAGATGCCGGGTCTGATGGCGCTGCGCGAGGAGTATGGGGCGAAGAAGCCTTTGGCGGGGGCGCGGATCGTGGGCTCGCTGCACATGACGATCCAGACCGCCGTTCTGATCGAGACGCTGGTGGCGCTGGGGGCGGATGTCCGCTGGGCGTCGTGCAACATCTTCTCGACGCAGGACCACGCCGCGGCCGCGATCGCCGCCGCCGGCATCCCGGTCTTCGCGATCAAGGGCCAGAGCCTGGAAGAGCACTGGGATTACCTCGACCGCTCGTTCCAGTTCGCGGACGGGCCGAACATGATCCTCGACGACGGCGGTGACGCGACGCTCTACGTGCTGCTGGGCGCGCGCGCCGAGGCGGGCGAGGAGATCATCCCGGTGCCGCAGTCCGAGGAAGAAGCCGTGATCAAGGCGCAGATCGCCAAGCGGATGGCGGCAAGCCCGGGCTGGTTCACCAAGGTTCGTGACCAGATCAAGGGCGTGTCGGAAGAGACCACCACCGGGGTGCATCGCCTGTACGAGCTGCACAAGAAGGGCCAGCTGCCCTTCCCGGCGATCAACGTGAACGACAGCGTGACGAAGTCGAAGTTCGACAACAAGTATGGCTGCAAGGAATCGCTGGTGGACGGCATCCGCCGGGCGACCGACACGATGATGGCGGGCAAGGTCGCGGTCGTGTGCGGCTACGGCGACGTGGGCAAGGGGTCGGCGGCGTCGCTGCGCGGCGCGGGGGCACGGGTGAAGGTGACCGAGGTCGATCCGATCTGCGCGCTGCAGGCGGCGATGGACGGCTACGAGGTCACGCTCTTGGAGGACGAGGTCGCCAGCGCGGACATCTTCATCACCACGACCGGCAACAAGGACGTGATCCGCATCGAGCACATGCGCGCGATGAAGGACATGGCGATCGTCGGCAACATCGGCCACTTCGACAACGAGATCCAGGTGGCGGCGCTGAAGAACCACAAGTGGACGAACATCAAGGACCAGGTGGACATGATCGAGATGCCCTCGGGCAACCGGATCATCCTGCTGTCCGAGGGGCGCCTCCTGAACCTCGGCAACGCGACCGGGCATCCGTCCTTCGTGATGTCGGCGTCCTTCACCAACCAGGTGCTGGCGCAGATCGAGCTGTGGACCAAGGGCGAGCAGTACGGCAACGAGGTCTACGTGCTGCCGAAGCACCTCGACGAGAAGGTGGCGCGCCTGCACCTCGCGAAGATCGGCGCGAAGCTGACGGAACTGCGCAAGGAGCAGGCCGACTACATCGGCGTCACCGTCGAGGGCCCCTTCAAGCCCGAGCACTACCGCTACTGAGGCGCAGCCCGTGCGCAGGGTCGTCGTCTTCGGGGTCGGTGCGGTGGGCGGCGGGATCGCCGCCGCGCTGGCCGAGGCCGGGACCGAGGTGCTGGGCATCGCGCGCGGGGCCCAGTTGCAGGCCCTGCGCGACGGCCCGCTGCGCGTGCGTACCCCGGACGGCGATATCGTGGTCCGGGTGCCGGTCGTCGACAGCCCGGCCGTGATCGACTTCCGCCCGGATGACCTGATCCTGCTGACGATGAAGTCGCAGGACACGCCCGCCGCCGTGCAGGCCCTGCGCGCGGCCGGGGTGACCGGGCAGCCGGTGTTCTGCTTCCAGAACGGCGTCAGCAACGAGGACGCGGCGCTGCGCGTCTTCCCGAACGTCCACGGCGTCACGGTGATGATGCCGGTGTCCTTCACCCGCCCCGGCGAGGTGGTGGCGAACGGCGCGCCGAAGATCGGCCTGTTCGACATCGGGCGCTACCCGTCGGGAGCGGATGACGACGACCGGGCGCTGGCGGCGCTGCTCGACGGGCCGCGCCTCGGTGGGTTCGTGCACGAGGACGTGATGGCCTCGAAACGGGGCAAGCTGCTTCTGAACGTGTCGAACGCGATCGACGCGGCGATCGGCAAGGAATTCCGGCAGGGCGAGATCGCCGAGCGGGCGCGGGCCGAGGCGGAAGCGGTCTTCCGCGCCGCCGGGCTGGGCTGGCAGGACGTCGGCCTCGACGATCCGCGGCGAAAATCCCTGATGCAGATGAAGGACGTGCCGGGTGCGGCACGGGCGGGGTCCTCGACCACGCAATCGCTGGCGCGCGGGACCGGGTCGGTCGAGACCGATTAGTCGGCCCTGAACATCACGCTGCAAGCGCTCTGGGGGCAAATCCCATGGGTCTGGGCGCGCTGGTTGTGCCGAAGATCGCCATCAGCATCGCCAGGATTTCGGCCCAAATCGCCCGGAGGTGGGT